>NZ_DATBQK010000022.1:0-75126 GCF_036560865.1 Rudaea sp. | reverse complement strand
ACCGTGTCGAGCGGCAGCAGTTTTTCCGCCTTCACGCCGGTCGCATAACGCGCGCTCTGCGGACAGTACGCGCAGTCCTCGGGGCAACCGCCGGTCTTGATCGACAACAGCGTCGACACCTGCACCGCATTCGCGTCGTGATGTGAGCGATGCACGTCGTGCGCGCGTTCGAGCAGATCGTTGAACGGCAGCGCAAACAGATCCAGTACTTCAGTGGGGCCGATCGAGCGGCGCGATCTGGCCTGGTTTGCAGAGGCGCGTGATGTGGACAACGGACTTGTGGCTGAGGCGGTCATCGCAGACTCGGGCTTGGCGTAAACTGCCGCGAGTGTGGATACGCAAACCGCCACTGTCAACTTGAACCGGTCCATGTCGGTTGACAGCCTCTGGCAGCGGCTGCAATTCGCCTTGTTGCCGCCGCACTGCTTGCTCTGCGGCCGCCGCAGCGACCGCGCGCGCGACCTGTGCGCCGCCTGTGCCGCGGATCTCACGCCCAATCGCTGCGCGTGCGCACGTTGTGCCTTGCCACTGCCGTTGCCCGCCGCGTTGTGCGGCGAATGTCTCAAGCACGCGCCGGCGTTCGATGCGGCGTTCGCACCCTACGTCTACGGCCATCCGCTCGATCTGCTGCTGACCAAGCTCAAATTCGGCCGCAGCCTCGCCGCCGGGCGCGTGCTGTCCGAGCTGTGGATCGCCGCGTTGCGCGAAGCGCTAGCGAGCACAGCGATATCCGCGCTGCCCGATCTGTTGATTCCGATGCCGCTGCATGCTCAGCGCCTGCGCGAACGCGGCTACAACCAGGCGCTGGAGCTCGCCAAACCCTTGGCGCGCGAATTCGGTATCGCGCTTGCGCCGGACCTGCTCAAGCGCACACGCGCAACGCCGCCGCAAGCGAATCTCGATGCGGCGATGCGACGCAGGAATCTGCGCGGCGCGTTCGCGTTCGATCGAAGCAGTCTTGGGCACAAGGCGGCATTGCCCGCGCACGTTGCGCTGCTCGACGATGTGATGACCACCGGTGCCACCGTGCGCGAATGCGCGCGTACGCTCAAACGTGCGGGTATCGCGCGCGTCGAGGTTTGGGCACTGGCGCGCGCACCGCGCGGACGCTGAACGCCATCCCCGGCGCCTGCCGGCGATGGCACACAAAGCTGCGTGAAAATCGGCGCTACAGCGGCGTGTTACCGTGCCCAATACCCCTGCGCGTAGTGCCAGCGGTCGCCACGTGGCGTCCACGCCGGCGCATTCCAGTGATAGCCACGGCGCTCGCGCAGCCAATAGCCGCGGTGCCAGACATGGGCGCGCCCACTCCAGGCCCAGTAGCCGGGCGCCCAGACGTAGCCGCGCCGTGCGGCGGGTACGACTTCGACGCGTGCCGCTGGCGGTGCGACGCGGATATCGACGAATACACGCGCCTGACTGGTCGCTGGCGCTAGTGCGGCGCCGGCGGCGAGGGCGAGCGCAAGAATGGCAGTTTGTACACGCATGATGATGGCTCCCGTAGTGATTGAACATGCTGTTGCAGCGAATCGCGCCGGTGCGGAAAGAAAAGCCGCGATTCGGGTGATTCGACCTCAAATAATGCACGAAAGCGGCAATAGTTGACCGCATTCGCGATCCTCGTTCATTTTCCATTCTGCTCGCCGGTCCGGCGTCTTGCCGTGAGCGAGGTCTCAGCGCCGCGCCGGCACCTGCCAGTGTGCCAGCGCTTCGCGCGTGCGCCTGCGCCCGAGTTCGATCACCTCATCGGCGCGGTGGAATTCGTAAAACGCGCAGACGTTGCGCGGAATGGAAATGATCAGGTCGGGCGGCTGCGCGGCGAGTTTGAAGCGCGTGATGGTTTCCTGCACCGCGTCGAGCGAACGCGCGAACAGCTCGAGCACGCCCGGATCGTTGGCCAGCGCCTGCTTTTTCTCGCGCTTGTCCAGAAGGCTGTCGATGAAACCTGCGATCTTGCGCCGGTAACCGCTGGTCGCCGCAGGCTCGCTCGCGGCACTTGGCGCAAGCACAGTCGTCGCGCCGGGCGCATCGACATTCTCGGCAGCATCGGTTTCGCTTGCCCCCGGCAGGCTGCCGCCGACGGTGCCGAAGGTCGAATCGCTCATCGGCACCTCGATCGCAGCGTCGGCGTTGCCGTACAACGTTTCGGCGGGCGCGTTGACGTCGATCGCGATCGTGCAATCGGTGAGGTCGCGCAGGGTCGGCGTCATCGGCACCGGATTGAGCAGGCCGCCGTCGACCAGGGTACGGCCTTCGTAATGATGCGGGCGGAACACGGTCGGAATCGCGATCGAGGCGCGAATCGCATCGAACAGCGGCCCGCGCGAGAACCACACTTCGCGCTGCGCGTACAGATCCACGGCGACGGCGGTGTAGCTGATCGGCAGATCTTCAATGCGGATGTCGCCGATCAGATTCTTGATCTGCTCGATCACGCGATCGCCCTTGATGAAGCCGCCGCCGGAAAACGTCCAGTCGAGCAGGCGCAACACGTCAAGGCGCTGCAGCGCGCGCGCCCAGTCGCGGTACTCTTCGAGTTTGCCCGCGGCGTAAATGCCGCCGACCAGCGCGCCCATCGAACTGCCGGCAACACTGCGAATATCGTAACCCTGTGCCTTCAATTCCTCGATCGCGCCGATATGCGCATAACCGCGCGCGCCGCCGGAACCGAGCACAAGCGAAACCGTGGGCGATGTCATGGGTACCTGCCGTTTGTCGTAACTACCACGATTGTCGTGTGCTGCGCACGCGCAACCGCATTCAAGACATTTTAGTTTAACCTAGCTGTCCATCCAGCAAAGTTTGCCAGGAGTTGCAGATGCTCGACTTTCGCACCGGCCAGATTCTCGGCTTGCTCATGCGCACGCTGCCGTTCGTGTTGCTGCGCTTGGTGGTCTACATCGGCATCACCATTGCGTATGTCATCGCGGTCGGCGTCGGCAGCGGCATCGGTCTGCTGTTCGGCAAGATCGGCGGCGGTGGCGGCGGCGGAACCGCGATCGGCGGTCTGATCGGCTTTGGTATCGTCAGTGGACTGCTTTACTGGGCGCGCGAATATCTGTTGTATCTGGTGAAAGCCGGGCATGTCGCGGTGCTGGTCGAGTTGCTCGATGGCAAGCCGATTCCTGGCGGCAAGGGCCAGATCGACTACGCGACCGGCATCGTGAAGCAGCATTTCGCTACGTCGTCGATGTTGTTCGGTCTGAATCAGTTGATTCGCGGCATCTTGCGCGCATTCAACAGCCTGACCCTGAGCATCGCCTCGTGGCTGCCGATTCCGGGACTCGATGCGCTGGTCAAGCTGATCGACAAGATCATCAACACCGGCCTGAGCCATCTCGATCAGGTGATTCTCGCGCAAATCCTGCGCAAGCCTGCGGACAACCCGTGGGCGACCGCGCGCGACAGCGTCGTGTTGTATGCGCAAAACTACCAGGGTGTCCTCAAGAACGCGGCGTTCCTGACCTTTATCATCTGGGGATTCACGCTGCTCATCCTGCTGCTGGTCGCTGCGCCGATCGCGGCGTTGATCGGCCTGTTCCATGTGCATGCCGGAATCTGGACCTTCGCGCTCGCGGTGATCGCCGCGATGAGCCTCAAGGCCGCATTGATCGATCCGTTTGCAACGACCGCACTGATCCAGATGTACGACAAGCTCACCGCCGGCCAGACCCCGAACGCCGAATGGGCCGCCAAGCTCGAAGCGATGTCGGGCAAGTTCCGCGAGTTGACGCAGAAGGCACGCGAAACGGTGACGACGCCTGTCGTGCAGTCGGCGCCACCGCCAACTACGCAATGAGTACGTAAGGATCGCGCACGCTATTGATATGCCCCTAGCGCCAACTGCAACAGGATTTTCATCTCCTCGCGCAAGCTGACTGGCGCGACGACCTCGACATCGGGACCGTATTTCAGCACGTCCATCAGCAGCTCCTTGGAGTTGCTGTAGGGCAGCTTCAATTCGTAACGGCCGTCCGTGAGCCAGGTGCCCTGCTGTTGCGAATGCCAGTGCTCGTCGGCGACCCAACGCGCGGTGTGCGGCGAAAAGCGCAGCGTCGCCCAGGCTTTGGGCGGCCCGGAAAAAATCCCGTAGCTCGACGCAAGGTGTTTGTTCAATTCGGCTTCATCGTGATCGTCCGCAGCCTGATCCTGCAGTTGCGCCTGCTTGATCCGATCGAGCGCGAAACTGCGCAGCGCGCTGCGGCCGTGGTCGAACGCGTCGAGATACCAGTTGTCGCGGTAGTGGCTCAGCCGCTGCGGCGAAACCGTGCGCTCGGTCGGCTGGTCGGTCGAGCGTGCGCGGTAATGGAATTTAAGACGCCTGCGTTCAAGCACGGCGCTGGCGACATGGCGAAACGTGGCCTCGTCGACCTTGCGCGTGCCATAGCCGATCACGCGGATGCGTTCAAGCGGGAAGCGTTTCGCTGCACCATCGGCCTGATTGGAGAGCAGCCGGTCGATGCGCGCGCGGAACGGCGCCAGCGCCGAGGAAAGGACGCCGGGGCCGGTGCGTCCGATCAGTTCGTTCAATGCGAGCAGGGCCTGCAGTTCCTCGCTGGTCAGCCACAGGCCCGGCAGTTCGAAACGTTCGCCTTCGTCTGCGGCATAGCGGTACGCAGCGTTGTCGCCATCGCTTTCGATCGGTGCGCCGAGCGCATCGCGCAGGAAGGCGATATCGCGATATGCGGTCGCGCGCGAACAGGAAAGTTCATCGAGCAGGCGCGCCAGCGGCACCGGATAGCGCGCGGATTTCAGAATCCGGTGCAGGGACAGAATGCGTTCGTAGCGATCCATGTGCGTATTGTGCACGCCACGGCATTGGCGCGCACGGGTTTGGGCGGCAGTCGGTTGCCTGCGAGGCAATACGCTACCATGTCGCAATCGTCGCATCCGCCAGCCCATGCCGCACGAAAATCTAAAACTCCACGAACCGGTCGGCGATGAAGTCAAGACGACGACCTGCTACATGTGCGCGTGTCGCTGCGGTATAAAAGTACACTTGAAAGACGGCCGCGTGCGCTACATCCAAGGCAACGCCGCACACCCGGTGAACAAGGGCGTGCTCTGCGCCAAGGGTTCGGCCGGGATCATGCAGCACTATTCGCCGGCGCGACTGTCGAAGCCCCTGCTGCGCATGGGTGAGCGTGGCGCGGGCGAGTTCCGCGAGATCGAATGGGACGAGGCGCTCGCGTTGGCGACGCAATGGCTCGGCGATATCCGCAAGACCAATCCCGACAAGCTCGCTTTCTTCACCGGTCGCGATCAGTCGCAGGCGCTGACCAGCTGGTGGGCGCAGCAATTCGGCACGATCAACTACGCCGCGCACGGTGGCTTCTGTTCGGTCAACATGGCCGCGGCCGGCATGTATACCCTGGGCGGTTCGTTCTGGGAATTCGGCGAACCGGACTGGGATCAATCCAGGTATCTGTTGATGTTCGGCGTGGCCGAGGATCACGACTCCAATCCGATCAAGCTCGGTCTCGGCAAGCTCAAGAGTCGCGGCGCCAAGATCGTCGCGATCAACCCGGTGCGCACCGGCTATGCCGCGATCGCCGACGAATGGATCGGCATTCGCCCCGGCAGCGACGGTCTGTTTGTCGGCGCACTGATCCAGGAACTGCTGCTGCACGACTGGATCGATTTCGATTATCTGGTCAAGTATACAAATGCGCATTACCTGATAGTGCGCAACCCGGGTGCCGCGGATGACGGGCTGTTCGCGCGCGATGCGCAGGGCGAGCCCTTGTGCTGGGACAAATCGAGTGCTTGCGCGAAGCCGGCAAACGCGCTGAATATCACGCCGGCGATTGTCGGCGAATACGTTCTTGACGACGGCAGCAAGGCCGTTTCCGCGTTCCAATTGCTGGCCGAGCGCTTTCTCGCGAGCGAGTACGCAGCGGACCATGTCGCCGCAACTTGCGGCGTCGACGCCGCCACGATTCGCCGCATTGCCGCCGAGATCGCCGATGTCGCCTTCAATCAAGCGATCCACCTGGGGCAGCCGTGGACCGACGCATGCGGCCGCGAACACGCGGAAATGATCGGCCGTCCGGTCGCGCTGCATGCGATGCGCGGGATCAGTGCGCATGCGAACGGCTTCCATACCTGCCGCATGCTGCATGTGTTGCAACTGTTGCTCGGCGCGATCGACACGCCGGGTAGTTTCCGTTATCAGCCGCCGTATCCGAAGCCGGTGCCACCGGCGAATCGACCGGGCAGGATGCGCCGCGACAACGGTACGCTCGACGCGGCGCCACTCGGTTACGTGCACGCACCGGACGAACTCGTCGTCGATGCCGCCGGCCGCCCGCGGCGCATCGACAAGGCGTTCTCGTGGGAACACCCGCTGGCCGCACACGGCATGTTGCAGAGCGTGATCCGCAACGCATGGGCCGGCGATCCCTATCGCATCGACACGCTGTTCCTGTTCATGGCGAACATGGGCTGGAACTCGGCAATGAACACCGGTCAGACGCGCGACATGCTCGCCGACCGCGACGTCGAAAGCGGCGAGTATAAAATTCCGCATTTTATCTATGTGGACGCGTACTGGTCGGAAACGGTCAACTTCGCCGATCTGGTGTTGCCAGACACGACCTACCTCGAACGTCACGACTGTATCAGCCTGCTCGACCGGCCGATTTCCGATGCCGATGGGGCGGCCGATGCGATCCGCCAGCCCGTGGTTTCAGTCGATCGCGATGTGCGCCCGTTCCAGGACGTGCTGCTGGAACTCGGTGCGCGCCTGCAGCTGCCCGGCATGACGAACGAGGATGGTGCGGCGAAATATCCGCGCGGCTATGCGCAATACATGGTCGAGCACGAACGTGCGCCGGGCGTCGGTCTGCTCGCCGGCTGGCGCGGACGCGACGGCTCGAAGCAGGCGATCGGCGAACCGAATCCGCAGCAACTGGATGCTTACAAGGCGCACGATTGTCACTGGGAGGCGAGGGTTCCGGCCGCGGGGCGCTACTACAAGATGGCGAACCGCGATTATCTGCAATGGGCCAAGTCGCTCGGTTTTCTGATCTCGACCGACGCGATCGTGCTCGAACTGTATTCCGAGCGTCTGCAGAAATTCCGCCTCGCCGCGCAGGGGCATGGTGCGCCGCAGCCGCCCGCGAGCGAACGTGCGCGCGTGGAAAAATTCTTCGATCCACTGCCGTTCTGGTACACCGATACGAATACAGAGAAACCCGTTTTTCACTCTCCCCTTGCGGGAGAGTCGGCGCGCAGCGCCGGAGAGGGGGAAAAATATCCGCTCGCCGCGATTACCCAGCGCCCCATGTTCATGTACCACGCCTGGGGTTCGCAAAATGCGTGGCTGCGCCAGATCGCGGCACGCAATTTTCTCTACCTGCACCCCGACACGGCCAACGAGCATGCGGTCGCGGATGGCGATTGGGTCTGGGTCGAATCGGCACATGCGCGCATTCGCGTGCAGGCCAAATATCACCGCGGCACGGCGCCCGGCGTGGTGTGGACCTGGAACGCGATCGGCAAGCACCGCGGTGCATGGAAACTCGACGCCGATGCGCCGGAGTACACAAAGGGATTTTTGCTCAATCACGCGATTGACGATCTGTTGCCGGCGCGCGCGGACGGCTATCGCTACGCCAACGCCGATCCGGTGACCGGCCAGGCTGCGTGGTTCGACCTGCGCGTGCGTCTCGCACGCGACGAGGCGCCGCTGACAGCGGGGCAGCGCATCGAATTGCTGTACGCCGGCGCGGGTACCGCATGACGATGCTGCCGCAGCCCGGGACGAAGAAGCTCGGTCTGGTGATTGATCTGGATATCTGCGTCGGCTGCCACGCCTGCGCGGTCGCGTGCAAGGAATGGAACGACGGCGGCGATTTCGGTCCATTGCCGGACGAGAATCCCTACGGCAAAGAGCCGCTCGGCGTCTGGTTCAACCGCGTGCATAGCTACGAGGTGACGGGAGACGGGAGACGGGAGACGGGAGACAAAGCGCAAGTTTCGAACGCTCTTCCGTCTCTCTCTTCCGGTTTCCCGTCTCCCGCAATGACCGTCCACTTCCCGCGCTCCTGCCTGCACTGCGAGACGCCGGAATGCGTCACCGTCTGCCCGACCGGCGCGAGCTACAAGCGTGCCGAGGACGGCATCGTGCTGGTCGACGAGGACAAGTGCATCGGCTGCAAACTGTGTTCCTGGGCCTGTCCCTACGGTGCGCGCGAATACTCCGAACAGCGCGGCGTGATGCAAAAGTGTACTTTGTGCGTCGACCGCATCTACAACGAAAGTTTCGACGAAATCGACCGCCAACCGGCTTGCGTGATGGCCTGCCCGACGCGCGCGCGCCATTTCGGCGATCTTGGCGACGTGGACTCCGCCGTGTCGAAACTCGTGGCCGCGCGCGGCGGTTACGATCTGATGCCGGAGATGGGCTACAAGCCGGTCAACAAATATCTGCCGCCGCGGCCGCGGCGCGATGGCTCGACTTGCACATCGGCCAAGGCCGCGCCGGAGGCGATCGATCCAACAAAGCTGCCGCCGCTGTTGCGCTGGATGGACAAGATTCTTTCGCGCTGAACTTTGCGAGCCTTATGCATCCTGCCTTATCGGTCATTTTCTTCACGGTGATTTCCGGCGCGGGTTACGGCCTGTTGTTCCTGCTCGGACTCGGCCTGATCGTCGATCCACAGCTTGTCGCACGCAACGAGGTCCTGTTGGTTCTCGTGGTCGGTGCGGGAGCGGCCGCGGCGGGTCTGATGGCATCGCTGTTCCATCTGGGCCAGCCGCAACGTGCATGGCGCGCGCTGAGCCAATGGCGTTCGTCATGGTTGTCGCGCGAAGGCGTGTCCGCACTCGCCAGTTTCGTGCCCGTGTGCGCGCTCGCCGTACTGATCTGGCGCGGTGTCGATACCACCGTTGTGCGCGCGTGCGCGCTGGCGCTCGCCGCACTTGCGACAGCGACGGTATTTTGCACGGCACAGATTTACGCTTCACTGAAGACGATACATGCCTGGAACAATCGCCAGGTCGTGGCGGGATATCTTCTGCTCGGGCTGCTCGCCGGTGCGGCCTGGCTGCTTTGCGCGCATGCCTTGTTCTGGCCGCTGTTCGAGGCGGGCGATGTCACGCCAAACCGTGTGCAATGCGTACTTGCGGTGCTGGTCCTGCTATTGGCTTTGACCGCTACCGTCTGGAAAATCTCTTATTGGCGTTTTCTCGATCGTTCGCGCCATGCGGCGACGATCGAATCGGCCACCGGCCTCGGCAGTTTCGGCACGGTGCGTAGCGCCGAGACGCCGCATACGGAAGAAAATTACCTGCTGCGCGAGATGGGTTTCGTGCTCGCGCGCAAACACGCCGCGCGCCTGCGGCAGATTGCCGCGCTGCTGATCGGACTCGTGCCCGTACCAGTGGCGTCGCTGTTGCTGTGGCCACCGATTGCGACCAGTGGGTGGCTCGCATCGGCATGCGCTGCCGCGATTGCGGCAAGCGTCACGGCGGGTTGCTTCGTCGAACGCTGGCTGTTTTTTGCCGAGGCCCGACACGTGGTCACGCTTTACTACGGCGCAGAACACGTCTGAATGCCAGCATAATCGCGGCTCGTCGCGCGTTGTAAAAGTGCATATTGCATCATTGTGTACGGGTAAAATGGTGGGCCCGTCGAGTCGACGGATTTGCCCACGGAGAAGTCATGAAACAAACGCTACTCGCATCCGCTTTGCTGTTCGCATTACCCCTGACCGCGCTGGCCGCTGATCCGCCGCCGCCGCCACCCCAAGGCTGGTCCGGCACCGGCGAAGCCGGTCTGGCCATCGCCAGCGGCAACACCAAGTCGCAGAACCTCAACGCCAAGCTCGACCTCAAGTACAACGACGACCAGTGGAAGGACGATTTCTACCTGCTCGCGCTGCGCAACAAGAGCAACGTGACCTCGACCACGGTCAACACCAGCACCACGCCGGCGACGCTGGTCAACACCACCAATTACGAGCTGACCGCGAACCGCTACGAAGCGGGCGCTTCGGCCGGATACAAGCTCGACGACCGCAGCTACATCGTCGGCGCGCTGCGCTACGAGCATGACGAGTTTTCACCCTACTCGTATCAGTACACCGCGTCGATCGGCTACGGTTATCAGGTGCTGAAGAACGCCAGCGACGAACTGTCGTTCGAAGCCGGCCCGGGCTACAAGGTGGTACAGCCCACATCGTTTCTTATCATTAACCCGACCCCGCCGCCGCCGCTGTTGAGCGTCAAGCCCGACTCGGACAGCAATGTGGTGTTGCGCGGCCTGATGAGCTACAAGCACAACTTCAACGCCACCACTTCGTTCGTGGATACGTTCCTGGTCGAAGCTGGCAGCGGCAACAAGTTCTACCAGAACGATGCCGGCCTGGCGGTGAAGATGAGCGACAAGCTGGCGATCAAGGTCGGCTATCAGATTCGCAGCAACTCCCAGGTGCTGCCTGGCTTCAAGAAGACCGATCAGCTTCTGACGACGAACCTCGTCTACGGCTTCTGATTCACTGCTTCGCGTTGTTGATGCAAAAACGGGCTCCTCGCGGGCCCGTTTTTTTTCGTGTACCTTGCGTTCGTCCTGAACACGAAGATCGAAAGCGGCGACCCGTGGCCGCAATTCTCACCCAATGTCACGCATCCTGGTCTTCCAGCACGTCGCCGCCGAGCCGCTCGGCACCCTCGATCCGCTGATCCGCCGGCGCGGGCATCGGGTCAAGTTCGTCAATTTCGAGCGCGATCCCGATGCGCGGCCCAGACTGGATCGCTATCGCGGTCTGATCGTGCTCGGCGGTCCGATGAATGTCGAGGATCGTGAAAGCCGCCCGCACCTGCAAACCGAAATCGAGGTGATCGGCGAAGCGATCGCGCAGGGCAAGCCCGTGCTCGGCATCTGTCTCGGCGCGCAATTGCTCGCGCACGCGCTCGGTGCGCGAATTCAGCGCCATCGCTGCAGCGAGATCGGTTGGTACGATGTCGCCACGACCGACGATGGCCGCGACGATCCGGTGCTCGCGCCGCTCGGCGCCGCGTTGCCGGTTTTTCAATGGCATGGCTACACCTTCGATATGCCCGCGGGCGCAGTCCATCTTGCGCGCACGCCGACCTGTGAAAACCAGGCGTTTCGCCACGGCACGAATGCCTATGGATTCCAGTTCCATCTCGAAGTGAACAAGGCGCTGATAGAGCGCTGGCTTGGCCTGCCCGGATATCGCGACGATTTGATCGCCGCTGGCCTCGGCCGCGACGCCGACTCGATCCGCGCCGATACATTTGCGCGCATCGACGCGATGCAAAACGCCGCGCATGCGGTATTCAACAATTTTCTCGACCTGATCGGCACGTCGGCGCGGCGGCGCGCGCCGGCGACCAGCTAACGGCTCTTGGTGTGGTGCAATTCGAGCACGCTGTGCGGCGGCGCAAACGTGTCGGCGCGCGCGACGTTCCAGAACACCTTGAATACGGCATGGTTCGGCATGCCGTTGATCAGCTCGCCCGGTCTGACGAACTGGTACAGCGCTGACAGCGAACGCACTTCGGTCGAAGTGACGCGGCGGATCACGTGTTCGGGTCCGAGCTCGCTCGGATGGGTCAGGCCCGCGGCCGCGATCAGTTCCTTGAGCGCGTGCAAAGTGTTTTCGTGGAACATCTTCACGCGCTCGACCTTGTCCGGCACGTTGAGTTTTTTCCAGCGGCCCGGATCCTGGGTGGCGACGCCGGTCGGGCAGCGGTCGGTATGGCAGTTCTGCGACTGGATGCATCCGAGCGCGAACATGAAACCGCGCGCGGCGTTGCACCAGTCCGCGCCGAGCGCCAGCGTGCGCGCCAGATCGAACGCGGTGATGACCTTGCCGCTCGCGCCGACGCGGATCTTGTCGCGCAGGCCGAGGCCGACCAGGGTGTTGTGCACGAGCATCAGCGCCTCGCGCAACGGCGCGCCGACATGGTCGGAGAATTCGAGCGGCGCAGCACCAGTGCCGCCTTCGCCGCCGTCGACGACGATAAAGTCGGGCAGGATTCCCGACTGCTGCATCGCCTTGGCGATACCGAACCATTCCCAGGGATGGCCGAGCGCGAGCTTGAACCCGGTCGGCTTGCCGCCGGATTTCTCGCGCAGGCGCGCGACGAATTGAAGCAGGCCGATCGGCGTCGAAAACGCGCTGTGCGCCGCCGGCGAGACGCAATCCACGCCCATTGGCACTCCACGCGCCGCAGCGATTTCCGCGCTAACCTTGGCCGCCGGCAGCACGCCGCCATGGCCGGGCTTGGCGCCCTGCGAGAGCTTGATTTCGATCATTTTCACCTGTGGAGAAATCGCATGCTCCACAAATTTTTCTTCGCTGAAGGTACCGTCGTCGTTGCGGCAGCCGAAGTAGCCCGAACCGATTTCCCAGCAGATGTCGCCGCCCATTTCGCGGTGATAGCGCGACAGCGAGCCTTCGCCGGTATCGTGATAGAAGCCGCCGCGGCGCGCGCCCTCGTTGAGCGCGCGAATCGCATTCGCCGACAGCGCGCCGAAACTCATCGCCGAGATGTTGAACACGCTCGCTGAATAAGGCTGCGTGCACTGCGGACCGCCGATCGCGATGCGGAAATCGGCGCTGTCGATCTTCGCCGGCGCGAGCGAGTGGTTGATCCATTCGTATTGCGTCGCGTACAGATCCAACTCGGTGCCGAACGGGAGCTTGTCGAGCACGTTCTTGGCGCGCTGGTAGGCGAGGGACCGCTGCGCGTGCGAAAACGGGACTTCTTCATTGTCGGATTCGACCACATACTGGCGCAGCATGGGCCGGAAATACTCGAAGAAGGTGCGGATGTGCCCACTGAGCGGAAAATTCCGCCGTAACGTGTGCCGCGTCTGCAGCATGTCGACCACGCCGATCACACTGAGGCAGCCACTGACCGCAGCCAGCCAACGCCAAATGTAGCCGTCCCACGGCATTGCCAGCGACAAGGCGAATACGGCAAGGCAAATGACAAACGGCAGGTAGCGGGATGGCACCAGGCGCAGCATTGTGGACTCCCGATCGGCGACTGGCGGCGAGCATACGCCGAGGCGCGTGCGCAATGCGAGCAACGCGGCGGCTGACGTACACTTGCACGATGAGCAACGAATCCGCTCCACCAAAATCACGCCGATCGCCCGCGCCGCCAGTGCGCAAGAGCGTGGCGAAGCCGGCGCAGGCGCGGAAAAACGTCAAAAAAAAGCCGCCGCCGGATACTCGCGGCTGGGCGCTCGTGCGCGAACGCCTGGGCGAATACGCCAAGCTCGCGCGCATGCACAAACCGATCGGCGCTGCCCTGTTGCTATGGCCGACCTGGTGGGCGCTGTGGCTGGCCGCCGGCGATTTTCCGCCGTGGCCGACGCTCGTCATCTTCACCCTTGGCGTGTTCGCGATGCGTTCGGCCGGCTGTGTGATCAACGACTACGCCGACCGCAAGCTCGACCCCGCGGTCGCGCGCACGCGCGAGCGCCCGATCGCGGCCGGAACCGTGTCGCCGGCTGAGGCGCTGCTGGTTTTCGCGGCGCTGATCGCAGTCGCGTTCGTGCTCGTCCTGTTCACCAACCGCCTGACGATCGAGCTGTCGGTGGTCGGCGCGTTTCTTGCCGTGAGCTACCCGTTCACCAAGCGCTATACGCATCTTCCACAAGTATACTTAGGCGCCGCGTTCGGCTGGTCGATCCCGATGGCGTTCGCCGCGGTGACCAACTCGCTGCCGCCGCTGTGCTGGCTGTTGTTCCTGGCCAACATCCTGTTCTCGACGATCTACGACACCGAGTACGCGATGGTCGATCGCGACGATGATGTGAACGCGGGCGCAAAATCGACGGCGATCCTGTTCGGCGACGCGGATTTGCCGATCCTCGGCGTGCTCATGTTCACGTTCCTGCTGACGATGACTCTGGTCGCGCAGCGTGGCCACCTGCACTGGCCGTATTTCGCCGGCCTCGGTGTCGCCGCGCTGTTGTTCGCATGGCAGCTATGGACCATGCGCAGTCGCTGGCGCGACGCTTGTTTCGCCGCATTCCGCAACAACGGCTGGGTCGGCATGGTGTTGTGGGCGGGGATCGTGCTGTCGCTGGCGTTGAAGTGAAAAGTGCGGGCACGGATGCGCGCTTTTTGATCTTCGCGACTCGGCTAATCGCCGAGCTGCAAAAGAAAAACGGCCCGCTGGGGAGAGCGGGCCGTTTGGGGTCGCGATGCAGACGTCGGGGGTAGCGACGCGGGGAGTCCCTGCACCACGTGCCCACAATAGCGGGGCGAAGCTTGCAATAACCTGACAATGCCGTAAGGGTTGTGCGAAATCCGCCAATCGCTTCATTTGCCAATCATGTGCCGTGGATTGGCGAAATTCCGAAGGCCAGCGGGCGGGTTAGCCGGGGACGCTTCGCGCAACGGCCGCAAACTCGACGCGTACGCGCGTGCCCAGTCCGTCCGTACCGGCCGAGATATCGAGTCTGGCGCCATGCGCGCGTGCGATTTCGTCGACGATCGCCAGGCCCAGTCCACTGCCGTCGTGGCCGCCGCCAGCCACGCGGTAGAAACGTTCGAGCACGCGCGTGCGCTCGCTTGGCGGGATGCCGGGGCCGTCGTCTTCGACTTCCAGAAACGCGATTGCGGTTGCTGGCGAAGCAAGCTTGTCCACGACCCCGCTGCGCACGGTCACGCGTCCGTTCGTTTGCGTGTAGGTAAGCGCATTGTTGATCAGGTTGGCGAGAAGTTCGCGCAACAGCCAGGCGCTGCCGCGCACCTGCGCCGGCTCGGCTTCGACACCCAGGTCGATCTGTCGCTTCAGGGCGTGATCGAAATGCGCGCTCACCGCATCCTCGGCCAAGGCCTGCAATTGCAGCGAGCGGAAATCGTCGGCCGGATTGGTCGCGGGTTCGGCGCGTGCGAGCGCGAGCAACTGGTTCGCGGTGTGTCCCAGGCGCTGCATGCCGGCATGCAGCTGGGTTACGCGTTCGCGCAACGCCGCGCTGGCTGGATCCGCCACGGCAGGATCGCCGGCAAGCAATTCCAGCTGCGCCTGCAGCCCGGCCAGCGGCGTGCGCAATTGATGCGCGGCATCGGCGAGAAAGCGGTGCTGCGCGTTCGCCGCTGCCGCAACCGTGGAAAACAGGCGGTTCAACGCATGCGTGAGCGGCCGCACTTCGCTTGGCACCCCGGTCTCGTCGAGTGCGGCCAGATCGAGTGCGGAGCGCTGCGCGATCTGGTCGCGCAACTCGAGCAGCGGACGCAGGCCGATGCGCACGCCGAGCCAGACCAGCAGCAAGGTGGCGAGCAATTGCAGCAGATCGCTGACGACGATGTAGCTCAGCATGCTGTGCATCGCATCGCGCCGCTTGTTCGTCGTCTCGGCGACGGTGATCGATATTTCGCCTGCGGCGTTGGCGAGCCGGTAGGTGGATGAGCGCACCGGTTCGCCGCGGAATTCGGCGTCGAGGAACGACGGATTCTCGCGCCCGGGCGCCGCGGTTGGCACGCCCTCGTCGCCGGCGACGAACTCGCCGCGCGGATTGAGCACGAGGTAGTAGATCTTGTCCTCGTTGTCCGCGCGCAGCACCGCGATCGCCTGATCGGACAGTTCCGATTTCACCTTGCCGTCCGCGCCGATGTTGAGGTGCGCCGCGACCGCGACGATCGAACTGGCCAGCGCCTGGTCGTAGGCGGCATTCAGCGGTGTCGTCGAGGAGACGTAATCGACCAGCACGCCGAGCGCGAGCAGCAGCGCAAGCGGGGCCGACAGCAGCAACAGCAGGCGGCGGCGGATCGATGGCGCGCGCGGATCGGCAGTGGTCGGCATGGCGCGCGCTTTCAGGACTCGTCGAGCCGGTAGCCGAGCCCGCGCACGGTGCGGATCGAGACGCTCTCGCCGAGTTTGCCGCGCAGCCGCGAAATGTATACTTCGACCGCATTGGTGGTGATATCGTCGCTCCAGCTGGCCACCGCGTGTTGCAGGCGTTCCTTGCGCACGACCTGGCCGGCGTGCAGGGCAAGGCACTCGAGCACCGCCCATTCGCGCGGGGTTAGATCGGCCAAATGTTCGTTCACGCGCGCCTCGCGCCGGGTCAGGTCCAGATGCAGTTCGCCGATCGTCAGCAGCGGATTGCCCGCGGCCTTGCTGCGCCGGATCAGCGCGCGACAGCGCGCGGCGAGTTCGGGCACGGCAAACGGTTTCACCAGATAGTCGTCGCCGCCGATGTCGAGCGCGTTGACGCGATCGGCGAGACCGTCGCGCGCAGTCACGATCAGCACAGGTAGGCTGTTGCCCACGCGGCGCACGCGGCGCACGAATTCGAAGCCGTCCATGCCGGGCAATCCCAGATCGACCAGCAGCAGATCGAAATGCTCTTGCTGCATCGCGACTTCGGCGAACTCGGCATTGGCCACGCGATCGACCGCGAACCCGCTCTGGGTCAGGCCGCGATGCATCGCATCGGCCACCAGGGCATCGTCTTCAACTACGAGAATTCGCATGGATGATTCAACCGTGATGCGCAGGCGCCAGTATCGCACTGCGCGCGGCGGATGACCCTGAGAGGCTGTCCGTCGCGTACGCGCTCGGCGGCATGCCGGTGATGCTCTTGAACATCTGGGTGAACGCCGACGGATTCGCATAGCGGAAATCCAGCGCGATCGCGGTGACCGATTCGCCCGCAGCCAGACGCGGCTTCGCAGTCGTCGGGATTGGCGTTGCGTATCGGGTGATACTTGTCTTCAAGCTGTCGGTAGTCTGCGAAGCATCATGGCTATGACGTTGGCGTTCCGGCAGTCCCTGCCGGCACGTCGATTTTATCTGGCGCGTCCGCGTGTAGGGACTGCCATGGCCCACCCGCGTGGGTCATTGACCTGGATGCGGCTGCGGGCGGCGGCGAAATTCTATACTGTTGACCTTGGAAACGGATCGAAGAAACGAGAAGCCAAATGAATGCTAATCCGGTCGCGATGCTCGACGACACACCCGCAAGCGACACGCTTGCGCAGGAGTCGGGTGCAGGCAGCGCAGTGCTGAGCGTGCTCGGCGCGGTAAGTTTTTCGCATTTCCTCAACGATCTGATCCAGTCGCTGCTGCCGTCGATCTATCCGATGCTGAAGAGCAGTTACGCGCTGGATTTCGGCCAGATCGGTCTGCTCACCTTCACCTATCAGATCACCGCCTCGCTGCTGCAGCCGCTGGTCGGCGCCTACACCGATCGCAAACCGCTGCCGTATTCGCTGCCGGTCGGCATGGGTTTCACCCTGTGCGGTGTGCTGCTGCTGTCGCAGGCGGGGACCTTTTCAATGTTGCTGCTCGCCGCGGCTTTGATCGGCACGGGCTCGTCGATATTCCATCCGGAATCTTCGCGCATCGCGCGGCTCGCTTCGGGCGGACGCCACGGTTTCGCGCAGTCGTTTTTCCAGGTTGGTGGCAATACCGGCTCGGCACTTGGGCCGCTGCTCGCCGCGTTCGTGATCCTGCCGCACGGGCAGGGCAGTCTTGCCTGGGTGTCGCTGCTCGCGCTGGTCGGCATCGTGTTGTTGTCGCGCGTCGGCGCCTGGTACTCGCGGCATGCGCTGAAGCCGAAAGCGATCAGGAGTGCCGCTGCGCCCGTCCCGACGCTGCCGCGGCGTCAGGTCGCGATCGCGATCGCGGTGCTGCTGGCGCTGATTTTCTCCAAGTATTTCTATCTGATCAGCCTGTCGAGTTACTACACGTTCTATCTGATCGAAAAATTCCAGCTGAGTACACAAAGCGCACAAATCCACTTGTTCTACTTTCTCGGCGCGGTTGCGCTCGGCACCTTCGTCGGCGGCCCGCTCGGCGATCGCTTTGGGCGCAAGCTCGTTATCTGGGGTTCGATCCTCGGCGTGCTGCCGTTCACCCTGCTGTTGCCCCACGCCAACCTGTTCTGGACCAGCGTGCTCAGCGTGGCCATCGGCCTGATCCTGTCGTCCGCGTTTTCCGCGATCCTGGTGTATGCGCAGGACCTTCTGCCGGGCAAGGTCGGCATGGTCGCCGGCCTGTTCTTCGGCTTCGCCTTCGGCATGGGCGGCATCGCTGCGGCCGTGCTCGGCGAACTCGCCGACATCAAGGGCATCGAGTACGTGTACCAGATCTGCGCCTTCCTGCCGGTAATCGGTCTGCTGACTGTTTTTCTGCCCGACCTGCATCGGCGTGCCCTGGTGCAGTGACGCTGAGAAGCAGTACCGGATATCGGTGCGCGTTGTGGTGTAGGTTGTGCAGCAGACAAGTCCGCTCGTCCACGCCGATGCGAGACACTACACCTGGTCGGCCCCGGGCAACATGCTTCACAGCTGATTGCAGAAGGAGGAGACATGGGCACGATCAGCGATCCGCTTTCCGCGCAGCGCGCCCTGCTGGCGATGTATGCGGAGGAAATGTACAACCCCAGTCAGAGCGATGCCCTGAATCCACCGCTGGATGTCCGCGCGCGTGATTCCTGGCGAATCGTGGGCTATCTGACGGCCGCGAACGCACTGTTCAGCGCGCAGGCGATCCAGCTCGGCGAGCGGGTCTATTTTGGGTTCCTCGCAAACTCGATCGCCACACCGAGTCAGTATGTCGCCGTCGTGCGCGGCACCGAATCGGCGATCGAATGGCTGGAAAATATCGAAGGGCTGCTCGTGCCGCATCCGCTGGCGGGATATGTGGAGCAGGGCTTCTTCTCGATCTACCAGTCGATGCGCTACAGCCCGGCCGGAGTCGGAACGCTGTTGCGCGCACAGGCCGATGGCGGTGCGCCATGCGCGGCCGGCATCGGCGCGGCACTGCCGGCGAATGCGACGTTGACCGTTATCGGACACAGCCTGGGTTCGGCGCTGGGCACCTATCTGCTGTGCGATCTGGCGCAGATCACGCCACAGCGGTTTTCCCTCGACGCGTGCCTGATCGCATCGCCGCACGCCGGCGATCGCCAGTTCGTCGAGCGCGTCGACCACGATGCGCCACTCTACAAAGTGTACAATTACATTTTCGACATCGTGCCGCACGTTCCGCCGAGCCTGCCGCTCGGATTGGGATTCCAGTCGCTGCCCAAGGCGATGTGGATCACCTCCAACGATGCCCAGGCCAGGATCAACAACGATCTGCTGTGCAATCACCACGCCTTCTGCTACGCGGCGATGCTCGACTACGCCTCGGTGGCCGGCATGGTGAACCCGTATACCAAGTGCATTCTGCGCAAGTCGGGTTGAGCCGGGCAGCCAGCCCGTTTCGCCGCTGCCGATTCTAGAGTATAATGCGAACCATTCTTATTTAGATTGGTTGTAGCGTGCTGCTTTCGGAGTTGGCCAAGGGTGATTCCGCCGTGGTGCTGCAGGTTGACGACAACGGGCCCAATGACGCGATCGCACAGCGTTTGCGCGATCTGGGCTTCGTTGCCGGCGAGCCGGTGCGGCTAGTCGCGCGCGGGCCGCTCGGCGCCGACCCGCTGCTCGTGCAGATCGGCTACACGCGCTTTGCGCTGCGCCGTGCCGAGGCCGCGCGCGTTCGCCTCGCCGCCGCAAACGGGCAGGGCTGAAGCATGACTGCCGCGGCCATCCAGATCGCCCTCGTCGGCAATCCGAATTGCGGCAAGACCGCCTTGTTCAATCTGCTCACCGGCACGCGGCAGAAAGTTGCCAACTACGCCGGCGTCACGATCGAACGCAAGGAAGGCCACTACACCGCGCCCTCGGGCCGCAGCGTACGCGTGCTCGACTTGCCCGGTGCCTATAGCCTGGCAGCGGCGAGTCCCGACGAAGCGATCACGCGCGATATCGTCACCGGCCGACATCCGCAAGAGGCCGTGCCCGACCTGATCGTCTGCGTCGCCGATGCGACCAACCTGCGCCTGCACCTGCGCTTCGTACTTGAGCTCGCGCGCCTCGGCCGGCCGATGCTGCTTGCGCTGAACATGATGGACGCGGCCGCACGCCGCGGCATCCGCATCGATACCGTTGCGCTGTCGAGCGCGCTGGGCATGCCGGTGGTCGGCACGGTGGCGGTCAAGCGCGGCGGTGCGGCGACGCTGATCGCGCAGGTCGATGCGGCGATGCCGCCGGCACCGGTCGCGCCCGGTGCGGACGCGGACCTGCACGCGCAGGTGCGCGCGCTGCTCGCATCCGCGGTCAGTGTGCCGCAGCGCACGGCGGCGCTCGACGACGCGCTCGACCGCATCGTGCTGCATCCGGTGTTTGGCCTGGCGATACTCGCGGCCGTGATGTTCCTGATTTTCCAGGCGGTGTTCTCGTGGGCGACACCGCTGCACGACGGCATCGGCGCGGGCGTGTCGGCGCTGGGCAATGGCCTCGGTGGGCTGCTGCCTGCGGGCGCGCTGCGCAGCCTGCTTGTCGACGGCGTGTTCGCCGGTCTCGGCGCGGTGCTGGTGTTCCTGCCGCAGATTCTGATTTTGTTCCTTTTTATACTTGCGCTCGAGGAATCCGGCTATCTGCCGCGCGCCGCATTCCTGCTCGATCGCATGATGTTCATGGCCGGGCTGAGCGGGCGCTCGTTCATTCCGCTGCTGTCGAGTTTCGCCTGCGCGATTCCGGGCATCATGGCGACGCGCAGCATTTCCGATCCACGCGACCGCCTGACCACGATCCTCGTCGCGCCGCTGATGACCTGCTCGGCGCGCCTGCCGGTGTACACCCTGTTGATCGCGGCCTTCGTTCCGCAGCGCACGATTGCCGGCCTGTTCAATCTGCAGGGCGTGGTGCTGTTCACCCTGTATGTCGCCGGTATCGTTTCCGCGCTGTTCGTGGCATGGGTAATCAAGCGCGTGCGCCGCGACAAGAGCGAACATGCGCTGATCATGGAACTGCCCGCGTATCGCATGCCGCATCCGCGCGATATCGCGATTGGCCTGTACGAGCGCGCAATGATTTTCTTGAAGCGCGTCGGCGGCATCATCCTCGCGCTGACCGTGCTGTTGTGGTTCCTGTCGAGTTTCCCTGCGCCACCCGCAGGCGCTAGCGAACCCGCGATCAATTACAGCCTGGCCGGCATACTCGGCCGCGGCCTGCACGTCGTGTTCGCGCCGCTCGGCTTCAACTGGCAGATCTGCATCGCGCTGATCCCGGGTCTCGCCGCGCGCGAAGTCGCGGTATCGTCGCTGGCGACGGTCTACGCGCTTGCCGGCAACGCCGACGGTTTGCAGGCGGTGGTCGCGGCGCAATGGTCGCTGGCCACGGCGCTGTCCCTGCTCGCCTGGTACGTGTTCGCGCCGATGTGCATTTCCACACTGGCGACCGTGCGGCGGGAGACCAATTCCTGGCGTAACGTCTGGATTATCGCCGGTTACCTGTTCGGCTTGGCCTATTTCGCCTCGCTGGCGACGTATCAAATTACGCGGTTGTTGTCATGATCTACGCGATTTTCCAGGGCGTCGTGATTGCACTCGTTGTCGCGTGGAGCGCGTGGTTCGCGGCGCAACGCCTGTTCCCGCGCAGTTATCGCGGCGTGCAAGCCAATCTGGCCAAACGCCTTGCCGTCTCGTCGAATGCTTTCCTGCGCACGCTCGGCGACCGCATGACGCCGCTACAAGTCGCGAGCGGCGCCGGCTGCGGCAGCGGCGGCGGCTGTTCGAGTTGCGGCGCCTGTGTGCCGTCGTCGCCGTCGCCAGCCGACGTGCGGCCGTTGGTGTTTCATCCGCGCGCGAAATCCTGATGGGACAATGACCGTTCGCCCTGAGCGTGGGCGCAGGGCGCCGAAGTCGAGGGGTGCGCTTCGACTTCGCTTGCTGCGCAAGCTACGCTCGGCACGAACGGTTCGGGGACAGCGGCAGAAACATGGCTGCGGCGGATATGCAACAACAAGCAATTGACGTTCTTGTCGTCGGTGGCGGCATCAATGGTGCGGCGATCGCGCGCGACGCGGCGGGTCGCGGCTTGTCGGTGCTGCTGTGCGAACAGGACGATCTCGCCGCACACACCTCGAGCGCAAGCAGCAAGCTGATTCACGGCGGCCTGCGCTATCTCGAACAATACGAATTCGCCCTGGTCGGCAAGGCGCTGGCCGAGCGCGAAGTCATCCTGCGTCTGGCGCCGCATATCGTGCGCCCGCTGCGTTTCGTCCTGCCGCACGAGCCGCACCTGCGCCCGGAATGGATGATCCGCGCCGCGCTGCTGCTGTACGACAATCTTGGCCGCCAGCGCGCGCACAACCTGATTCATTCGCGTCGCGTGGACTTGCACGAGCACGTGGCCGGCGCGCCATTGCAGCCACAGCTACGCAAGGGTTTCATTTATTCCGACGCCTGGGCCGACGATGCGCGGCTGGTCGTGCTCAATGCGCTGGACGCAGCCGAGCGCGGCGCGGAAATCCTCACGCGCACGCGCTGCGAGCAGGCGCGGCGCGACGAGCAGGGCTGGTATGTGCAGCTGCGCGCGGCAAACGGAGGTTTGCGCGAAGTGCATGCGCGCAGTCTGGTCAATGCCTGCGGACCGTGGGCCGCGGAATTCCTCGCCGATGTCGCGCGACTGCCGCAACCACGCGCGCTGCGATTGATCAAGGGCAGCCATATCGTCGTGCGCAAGCTCTACGAACACAAGTATGCGTATACGTTTCAGCAGGAGGATCGGCGCATCGTGTTCGCGATTCCGTTCGAGCAGGATTTCACCCTGATCGGCACCACCGATGTCGAGTTCGATGGCGATCCTAGCGTGGTGCGCATCGATGCGGGTGAAACGGCGTATCTGTGCAACGCGATCAACGGCTATTTCGCGCGCTCGATCGCGCCTACCGATGTGGTCTGGAGCTACAGCGGCGTGCGGCCGCTGCTGGAAGAGGAAGGCCGAGCGGCGGCAGAAGTCACGCGCGACTATCAGCTCGATTTCGATGCGCAAGGCGCACCGCTGGTCAATGTGTTCGGCGGCAAGATCACCACGCATCGCAAACTCGCCGAGGAAGCACTCGACTGGCTCGCGCCGACGCTTGGCAACGAAGCTCCGGCGTGGACCGCGGATGGGCCGCCGCTGCCGGGTGGCGATCTGGACAACAAACGGCCCGCCGACAACACCAACTTCGACCGCTTCCTGCACAACGTCGTGCAGCGTTATCCGTGGTTGCCGGGCGGACTGGCGTTGCGCTACGCGCGCACCTACGGCACACGTGTACATACCGTGCTCGACCATGCCGCGCAGCTAGGCGACCTCGGCGAAAACATCGGCAGCGATCTGTATCGAGTGGAAGTGGACTACCTCGTGCGCACGGAATGGGCGCGCAGCGCGGACGATATTCTCTGGCGGCGCACCAAGCTCGGTCTGCGCGTGACTGCCGCCGAACGCGCGCGTCTCGACACCTGTCTGCAATCCATGTTGCGCGGCACGCCGGCATGAAGGAGTGCATTCTCGCGATCGATCAAGGCACGACGAGTTCGCGCGCGCTGGTGTTCGATCATGACGGCCAGATCGTCGCCAGTGCGCAGCGCGAGTTCGCCCAGCACTTTCCGCAGCCGGGCTGGGTCGAACACGATGCGCTGGAAATCTGGACGAGCGTGCAGACGGTCGTCGCCGAAGCGCTCGCCAGTGAGCACATGCCTGGTCGGCGCGTCGCCGCGATTGGCATCACCAACCAGCGCGAGACGACCGTGGTCTGGGATCGGCAGACCGGCAAACCCATCCATAACGCGATCGTCTGGCAATCGCGGCAGACGCGCGACATCTGCGATCGGCTGATTGCCGCCGGCCACGATGCGCTGGTGCGTGAGCGCACCGGCTTGTTGATCGACGCGTATTTTTCCGCGACCAAAGTGCAGTGGATATTCGATCGCGTCGACGGCGCACGCGCGAAAGCGCAGCGCGGCGAGCTGCTGTTCGGCACGATCGACAGCTGGCTGATCTGGAACCTGACCGACGGCAAGGTGCACGTCACCGACTACAGCAATGCCTCGCGCACGATGCTGTACGACATTCACGCGCAGCGCTGGGACGAGGAGTTGCTTGCCCTGTTCGAGGTGCCGGCAGCGATGTTGCCCGAGGTGCGCGCGTCGAGCGAAATCTACGGCCACACGTCCTTGCTCATAGCGGGCGAAGCTGTGCCGCTTGCGGGCATCGCCGGCGATCAGCAGGCCGCATTGTTCGGCCAGGCGTGTTTCAGTCCGGGTATGGCCAAGAATACCTACGGCACCGGTTGTTTCATGCTCATGCACACCGGCGACAAGGCGGTGAAATCCGCCAACGGCCTGCTCACCACGATCGCCTGGGGACTCGACGGCAAGGTCGAATACGCGCTCGAAGGCAGTATCTTCGTCGCCGGCTCGGTTGTGCAATGGCTGCGCGATGGCTTGGGGATCATCGCCACAGCCGCGGAGGCGGATGCTTGCGCGAGCCGCCTGATGTCCAACGACGGTGTCTATCTCGTGCCGGCCTTCGTCGGCCTCGGCGCGCCGTACTGGCGCAGCGACGTGCGTGGTGCGATCTTCGGTCTGACCCGTGGCACGCGTCGCGAGCAATTGGTGCGCGCCGCACTCGAATCGATGGCCTACCAGACGCGCGACGTGCTCGCGGCGATGCAGGCCGATGCCGGCATCGAGTTGAAAACGTTGCGCGTCGACGGTGGTGCGAGCGCAAACGATTTTCTCGCCCAATTCCAGGCCGATATTCTCGGCGTACCCGTGAAGCGCGCGCGGCAGACCGAGACCACCGCACTTGGCGCGGCCTATCTGGCCGGCCTCGCCGTCGGCTTCTGGAAGAGCAAGGACGAAATCGCGCAGCATTGGAATGCGGATCGGCATTTCTCGCCGACGCTGAGCGCAATCGAACGCGAAGCGCTTTATGCAGGCTGGAAGCGCGCGGTCGGAGCGACGCTGGAGTTTCGAATCGAGTGAGAGTAAATGGACGGGAGCGTACATCTGAATTGTTCTGCATAGCGATTTTGGTTGATTATCAGGATTACCACTGACGATGCGCGACACGCTGATGAAATGCACAACCCACCGCACCCCGGCGAAATACTTCGTGACGATGTATTGCCCGAATTGGGGTTCAGCGTCACTGCTGCTGCGGCTGCGCTCGGCATCTCGCGTGTGAGTCTATCGCGCGTGTTGCATGGGCACGCTGCGATTTCCGCCGAGCTTGCCGTACGCCTGGGCGAATGGCTGGGCAATGGTGGCGGAGTCTGGCTGCGCATGCAGGCGGCGTACGATCTGTGGCAGGCTGAACGTGCCTCACGTCCACGTATCGCGCCCGCGCGCAAGGCGGCGTAGTCTCTGCTTCAATAATGAAGAAGCCGGCGCAAGGCCGGCTTTTCTGTGGAGCGAGTGACGCTCAGCGCTTCATCGAATTGAAGAACTCGTCGTTCGACTTGGTGTTCTTCATCTTGTCGAGCATGAATTCCATCGCCGCGAGTTCGTCCATCGGGTGCAGCAGTTTGCGCAGGATCCAGATCTTCTGCAGCATGTCCGGCTCGATCAACAACTCCTCGCGGCGAGTGCCGGAGCGGTTGATGTTGATCGACGGATAGACGCGTTTTTCGGAGATGCGGCGATCCAGGTGCACTTCCATGTTGCCGGTGCCCTTGAATTCCTCGTAGATCACCTCGTCCATCTTCGAGCCGGTTTCGACCAGCGCGGTGGCGAGGATCGTGAGCGAACCGCCTTCCTCGACATTGCGCGCGGCGCCGAAGAAGCGCTTCGGCCGTTGCAACGCATTCGCATCTACACCGCCGGTGAGCACCTTGCCGGACGACGGCACGACGGTGTTGTAGGCGCGCGCGAGACGCGTGATCGAATCGAGCAGGATGACCACATCTTTCTTGTGTTCTACTAGGCGCTTGGCGCGCTCGATGACCATTTCGGCGACCTGCACATGACGCAGCGCCGGTTCGTCGAACGTGGAGGAAACCACTTCGGCGCGCACGCCGCGCTGCATCTCGGTGACTTCTTCCGGACGCTCGTCGATCAGCAGGATGATCAGATGCACGTCGGGATAGTTGTGCACGATCGCCTGCGCCACGTTCTGCAGCAGCATGGTCTTGCCGGCTTTGGGCTGCGAGACGATCATGCCGCGCTGGCCGCGGCCGACCGGCGAGATCAGATCGAGAATGCGTCCGGTGATGTCCTCGGACGAACCGTTGCCGCGTTCGAGGCGAAAGGTCTTGCGCGGGAACAGCGGCGTGAGGTTTTCGAACAGCACCTTGTTCTTCGACGCTTCGGGCGGCTCGGCATTGATCGTGTCGACCTTGAGCAGAGCGAAATAACGTTCGCCTTCCTTCGGTGGCCGCACGCGACCGGTGATCGAGTCGCCGGTGCGCAGGTTGAAGCGGCGGATTTGCGAGGGCGAGATATAGATATCGTCCGGACCGGCCAGATACGACTCGTCCGGTGTGCGCAGGAAGCCGAAGCCGTCCTGCAGGATTTCCAGCACGCCTTCGCCGAAGATGCTGCCGCCGGCGCGTGCATGCGCCTTGAGGATCAGGAACACGATGTCTTGCTTGCGTGCGCGCGCAACGCCTTCCTGGATGCCGAGCGTCTCGGCAAGGTCGAGCAGGAGGTGCGCGGGCTTGCGCTTCAATTCGTTCAGATCGATCACCACGCCCGTGTTCGGGCCCTGGATCTCGGTGAACTCTTCTTCGCTGTCGCGGTTCTGCCCGTTCTGGTTCTGCTGTTGATTGCGGTGACGATTGCGCCCGCGCGGACCGCGGCGATCGTCGCGTTGCGGACGACCGTCGTTCTGCTGCCGGGGAGCGGATTCACCGCCGCCGCTTTGCGGCGTGGCGACGTTGCCGTCGCCTTGCGGCGCGCGCGGCGCGGCTTCATTGGAATTGTCGCGGCTGTTGCCGCCGTCTTCTTTGGATTCGGTTTCGGACACGGGCAAACCTCTTGGGCGCCGTTTTGGCTGGATACGGATTGGAGCGGGGATGGGGTGTTGCAGGCGGGGGCGGTACACCCCTCTGTCTTAAGTATACATTAGCACCTTGCGGCAGCGCCGTCCAGCAATGCTGGCGCTGCCGTTCAGACTGGGACGGGTTGGGTCGACGCGACGCCCGCCTGCAGTCTGCATCAACCGCGTGTTAAATCGCGTTGTCGATCAGCTGCGCGAGCTGCTTCTTGCCGACCGCGCCGATCTGCGTCGCCTGCACCTTGCCGTCCTTGAAAATCATCAGCGTCGGAATGCCGCGCACATTGTAATTGCGCGGAGTCTTCTGATTCTGGTCGATGTTGACCTTGGCGATCTTGATCTTGCCGGCGTAGCTCAGCGCGAGCTCGTCGAGGATTGGCGCGATCATCTTGCACGGCCCGCACCATTCGGCCCAGAAATCGACGAGCACCGGCTCGCTGGATTTCAAGACTTCGCTGTCGAACTGATCGTCGCTGATATGGGTAATGGTGTCGCTCACGGCTTTGGCTCCGGCATGGACTTGACTAGGTGTGGCCGCATCGAAAGCGGCAGATTGATCCGGCTTAGGCTACACTCGCAAGGTTACACGAAGCGCAAGGGTGCTGATATGCGGCGGGTCGCCCCCATTTCAGCCCAAGCGCAGATGTAATTCAAGCAGCAGCATTGCAAGCGGATATGGGGTCTGATTTGGGTCGGCGTCGAGGGGTTTCAAGCCCGAATCGGCAGGCCCGCCTGATCAAGCATGCCCAGATGCCTGCCCCCGCCACTCGCGCGTCCTCGCGCCATCAATGATTTGAACGCATGCCACAACAAACGCTCACCGATATCTTCTTCGAAAGCTTCGACCTGCATCCCAGCGTCCTTTCCGGCCTGCACGCGGCCGGCTTCACCCGCTGCACGCCGATCCAGGCGCTGACCTTGCCGCTTGCACTGATCGGCCGCGACGTCGCCGGCCAGGCGCAGACCGGCACCGGCAAAACGGCCGCGTTTCTGGTCGCCACGCTCAATCGGCTGCTCACGCGCCCGGCCCTGCCCGAGCGCACGGCGACCGATCCGCGCGCGCTGATCATCGCGCCGACGCGCGAACTGGCGATCCAGATCGAGAAGGATTTCCAGGCCATCGGCCGCAACACCGGCCTGAAATCCGCGCTGATCTACGGCGGCGTCGACTACGACAAGCAGCGCGATCAATTGCGCGGCGGCGTCGACATCATCATCGCCACGCCCGGTCGCCTGCTCGACTACTTCAAGCAGCACGTGTTCTCGTTCCGCGCGGTCGAGGTGATGGTGATTGACGAGGCCGACCGCATGTTCGACCTGGGCTTCATCAAGGACGTGCGCTTCGTGATGCGCCGCCTGCCCGAGCGCGACCGCCGCCAGTGCATGTTGTTCTCGGCGACGCTCTCGCATCGCGTGCTCGAACTTGCCTACGAGCACATGAACGAGGCGGAAAAGCTCACGGTCGAAACCGAAAATATCACCGCCGACCGCGTGCGCCAGACCATTTATTTTCCGGCCAGCGAGGAAAAGATTCCGTTGCTGGTCAGCCTGCTGTCGCGCATCGACGCGACGCGCAGCATGATTTTCGTGAACATGAAAGTCGCCGCGGAAAAAGTCGCGCGACGCCTAGAGCGGCAGGGTTTCCTGGTCGGCATGCTCTCCGGCGACGTACCGCAGAAAAAGCGCCAGACCCTGCTCGGCAAGTTCCAGCGCGGCGAGATCGAAGTGCTGATTGCGACCGACGTGGCCGCGCGCGGCCTGCATATTGCCGACGTCAGTCATGTGATCAACTACGACCTGCCGCAGGATGCCGAGGATTACGTGCATCGCATCGGCCGCACCGCGCGCCTCGGCGCCGACGGCGACGCGATCAGCTTCGCTTGCGATCTGTATGCGCAGAGCCTGCCGGAAATCGAGGCCTACATCGGCCAGAAGATTCCGGTCGCCACGATCGATCCTGCGATGCTCGTGCTGCCGCCGCCGCGCCATCGACCCGCATCGTTTGTGTCGAGCATCGATCAGGACGATGAGGAAGAAACCACGCTCGCGGCCGCAGTGAGTGGTCCCGGCGGATCCCGCCGCCCACCGCCGCGCCAACGCCATGGTTCGTCGGGCCCGCGGCGTGAAGGATCCTCGCGCGAAGGTGCGCGCCGGCCGCATGTCGCTGCCGCCACTGCTGTGGCGCCGATCGTCGCCGCGGCGGGAAACACGCCGGCAGCGAATGAATCCGTAGCGAAAGAACCACGTTCGAATGACGCCGCATTGAATAATCCAGGCGACAAACGCCGGCGTCGCGGTGGTCGCGGCCGGCGTCGCGGTGAACGCATCGAGCGTGGCGACGCCCCGACCGAATCGGCGCAGCCCGCCGTCGCCGCGGCAAGTGCCGCAGCGGCCAGCAAAGCCGAGGCCAGACCCGCGTCGAAGAAGCCCGGGTTCTTTCATCGTCTGGGCCGCTTGTTCAAACGCTGACGCCGCACACGCATGCTCAATCCGCTGTCCGCCGCCGACACAGAGCGCACGTCAAAATTCGCGGCGCGCGCGGCGTGTGCGCTCGCCGGACTGCTCTGCATCTGGCTGCTCGTGCGCGTGATCTGGTTGTTCGTGCCGCGCGCCGGCGACTCCGCGCTCGCGCCAGCCGTGCCGAATGTGGCGCCGGCGACCGCGGCAGCTTCCGTGGCGCAGTGGCATCTGTTCGGCAACCCACAGACCGTGGATCTCGCCGCACGCGCGCTGAATGCGCCGAAGACCGCGCTCAAGCTGGTTCTGCGCGGCACCTTGGCGATGTCCGACGCGAAGGCCGGCATCGCCATCATCGCCGACGAACAGAATGTCGAACACAGCTACAACGTCGGCGATGCGGTTGCCGGCAGTGCGAAATTGACCGAGGTGTACACCGATCACGTCGTGCTGAGCCACGACGGCGTGGCCGAAAGCCTGCAGTTGCCGCGTCCCGACGAGTACGCCGCGCCGAGCGCCGATCGTGCGACGGTTCGCGCTCCTGGCACCGCGGCAAGCGTGCCGCCCGGTTACGCGCCGAATGCCGGCGCCAATTCCGCTGCCGTGCGTGCGGGCAATCCCGGCGCGCTCGCACGCATGAACGCGGCCGATCTCGCGCGCCAGGTGCAGTTCGAACCGGTGTTCGACGGTGGCAAGATCACCGGCGCGCATCTGTCCGGCAGCGGCGCGGCGGCGGCGTTGATGAACCAGATCGGGCTCAAGCCCACCGATATGGTCACCGCGGTCAACGGTACGCCGCTGTCGAGCGTCTCCAACCCGCAGCAATTGCTCGACCAGCTCGGCAACGCGTCAAGCCTGCAAATCACCGTGCAGCGTGACGGCAGACCCGCTACCCTTACCCTCAATTTGCGATAATCTCGCTGAAGCAGGCGCAAGACTACTGCGCTCGTCAGCTTGTGCGCCGGCGGTGCTCGGAATGCTCATGTACTTCAACGTACACTCCGCTTCCTGCGCTCCGGCGACACACAATCTGTCTTCGCTCGCTACGTCTTGCGCCTGCTTCAGAAAGCGACTCTCTAGTAGAGAAATATAGAATGCTACTTCGCCCCTTGCGCGTCGCGTCGGTCCTGATCGCAGCCGTTCCATTGTTCATCGCCGCCGCGGTTGCGCTGACCGGCGCGGACCTTGCCGTGGCCGCGCAAAACGCGGGCAGCGCCAGCGCGGCGAAGAATCCGCCGGGCACGCATACGCTGAATCTCAAGGATGCGGATATCGGCGTGCTGGTCGCCACGGTGTCGGAAATCACCGGCAAGAACTTCATCCTCGCGCCAAACGTGCAGGGCAAGGTCACCGTGATCTCGGCCAAGCCGATGCGCCCGGACGAAATCTACGATGTGTTTCTCTCGGTGCTGCGCGTGCACGGCTTCGCCGCGGTTTCGGCCGGCAGCATGATCAAGATCGAGCCCGAAGCCGCCGCCCAGCAGGACGGTTCGGCGGGCCTGAGCAGCGCGCCCGCACAGACCGCCGACGAGCTCGTCACCCAGATCGTGCCGGTCAAGCACGTGAGCGCGACCGAACTGGTGCCGATCCTGCGTCCGCTGATGCCGCAAGGCGCGCAGCTGATCGCGCATGCGGGTTCCAATTCGCTGGTCGTGTCCGACCGCGCCGGCAATGTCGCGCGCATCGTCAGCATCGTGCAGCGCATCGACACGGTGTCCGACGCGCAGGTCGAGATGATTCCGATGCAGCATGCGAACGCGGCTGAAATCGCGCGCACGCTGACCGCACTGAGTGAGAACAAGGCCGCCGACGCGACCGGCGACTCGCCCAAGGTATTCGCCGATACGCGCACCAATTCGATCCTGCTGTCGGGCGGAAAAAGCGGGCGCCTGCGCCTGCGCGCGTTGATCACGCATCTGGATACGCCGGTCGCCAACGGCGGCGATACCAATGTGGTCTATCTGCACTATGCCAGCGCCAAGGATCTGGTGCCGATCCTGCAGGGCGTCGCCGCGACGCTGACCGGCGAAGCGGTGCCCGGCCGCGGCGCGAATGCGGCCAATTCCGCGGTGGCGAGCAATGCGTTGACCGGCGCCGGCGCGCAGGGCGGCAGCCTGGCCACCATCCAGGCGCACGAAGACACCAATGCGCTGGTCATCAGTGCGCCGCCAGCGGTATTCCGTTCGTTGGCGGATGTGATCCACAAGCTCGACATCCGGCGCCAGCAGGTGTTGATCGAAGCGGTGATCGCCGAGGTCTCCGAGGAAACCGCGAACGAACTCGGCGTGCAGTGGCAGTCGGGCGACAGGCACATCATCGGCGGCACCAATTTCACCAGCGGCAACAGCAGCGCCGCGGGCAACAACATCATCGGCGCAAGCGCGGGCCTGAACGGCGTGCCGCCGAGCATATCGCTCGGCAACGGCTTCAATCTGGGCTACCTGGAAAGCATCTCCGTGGGCGGGCATAAGCTGGTGCAGCTGGGCGCCTTGGTCACCGCGCTGCGCAGCAATGGCAAGAACAATATCCTGTCTACGCCGTCGGTGACGACGCTGGACAACCAGCAGGCGATCGTCAAGGTCGGCCAGGAAGTGCCCTTCGTCACCGGTTCCTATTCGACCAATACCGGCACCACGGTCAACACCGGCGGCACGGGCACGGCGACCACCGGCATCAGCAATCCGTTCCAGACGATTCAGCGCAAAGACGTGGGCATCACACTCACCGTGACGCCGCATATCAACGAAGGCGATACGGTCAAGCTCGATATCCATCAGGAAGTCTCGTCGCTGGCGCCGCCGGTCAGCGGCGCCAGCGACCTGGTCACCAACAAGCGCGAGATCCAGACCACGGTGCTGATCAAGGACGATGCCGTGCTCGTGCTCGGCGGCTTGATTTCGGACAACGTGCAGGACAACGTGCAGAAAGTGCCAGGCCTCGGCGACATTCCACTGCTTGGCAATTTGTTCCGCTATCGCAGCAACAGCCACCAGAAGCAGAATCTCATGGTGTTTCTGCATCCGCGTATTCTGCGCGATCCGGCAACCGAAGCTTCGGTCTCCAGCGAAAAGTATAATTATATACGAACCGAGCAACTGCAGATGCGCCAGAACAGCGAGATCGTCACGCCGCCGATCAACATGCCGATGTTGCCCGATGTGCACGACTTCCTCGCCAGCCCTCCGCTCGACGGGACGCGCGCACAAGCGGCGCCGGCCGGCAAGCATCAATAACGGCGGCGCAATGACTGCCCAAACGCATCCGCCACGCCCTGGGTTCGGTTTCGCCCGGCGCAACGGCGCGACGCTGATCGCATGGCGCGACGATGCGGCCGATGTCGCCTATCGCGATGGCGTGAAACCCGAAGCGCTGGCCGAGCTGCGCCGTTATCTGGGCGTACCACTGCATCTGCATAGGCACGACAGCGCGGGCTTCGAGCGTCTGCTGCGCGCGCTCTACGAAGAGGGCGACGATGCGCGCGCGATGGTTGCCGATTTCGACGGATCGTTCGGCGACGATCTGGATCTGAAAACCCTCGCCGACGAATTGCCCGAGCCCGACGATCTGCTCGAATCCGAGGACGACGCGCCGATCATCCGCCTGATCAACGCGCTGCTCACCGAGGCGGTGAAAGAGGGCGCGTCGGATATCCATATTGAACCGTTCGAGAACCGCCTCGTCGTGCGCTTTCGCATCGACGGTGTGCTGCGCGAAGCGCTTGCCTCGCAGAAGGCGATTGCCAGCGCCGTGGTTTCGCGCGTCAAGGTGATGGCCAAACTTGATATCGCCGAGAAGCGTCTGCCGCAGGATGGCCGCATCAGCCTGCGTATCGGCGGGCGTCCGGTCGATGTGCGCGTGTCGACGATTCCAGCCGGCCATGGCGAACGCGTGGTGCTGCGCCTACTCGACAAACAGGCCGGCAAGCTCGATCTCGCCCAGCTCGGCATGGGTGCGGAGACGCTCGTCCACCTGAGCGAAACGATCGAGCGCCCGCACGGCATACTGCTGGTCACCGGTCCCACCGGTTCGGGCAAGAGCACGACGCTGTACGCCTCGCTGCTCAAGCTCAACGACCGCAGCCGCAACATCATGACGGTCGAGGATCCGATCGAGTACTACATCGACGGCGTTGGTCAGACCCAGGTCAACACGCGCGTCGACATGAGCTTCGCGCGCGGTCTGCGCGCGATCCTGCGCCAGGATCCTGACGTCGTCATGGTCGGCGAAATCCGCGACCTCGAAACCGCGCAGATCGCGGTGCAGGCGTCGTTGACCGGGCACCTGGTGCTGTCGACTCTGCACACCAATTCGGCCGTCGGCGCGGTCACGCGCCTGCGCGACATGGGCGTCGAGCCATTTCTGCTGTCGTCATCGCTGCTCGGCGTACTCGCCCAGCGCCTCGTGCGCGTGCTCGATCCGGCCACGCGCGCAATGGACAGCGCCAGCGCGCGCGAACTCGCCGCGTTTGGCCAACCCGCCGACGCGCACGCGAGCGTGTATCGGCCCGCCGCAGGGAACGGTAATCGTCACGCCGGCTACCGTGGCCGCACCGGCATCTACGAATACGTCGTCGTCGACGAAACCATGCGCCGCCTGATCCACGCGAGCGCGGCCGAGGCCGACCTCGAACGCCACGCGCGCACGCGCACGCCGGCGATGCTCGACGACGGCTGGCGCAAGTGCCTTGCCGGCATCACCTCGACCGAGGAAGTGTTGCGGGTAACGCGGGAGGAGTAGATGGATGCAGTTGCCGCGAGCAGGGTATGGGTTGCTGTCGATCCGGAAGGAATCGAACACGAAATCGTCCTGAGGGTTGGCGTGCCGTCGCTTCAGCCTCGCGGGGAGTGGCTTGCGGAAGCGACACTCGATGGACTTGAGAAGAGGTCCCACCGCATTGCGGGTGTCGATGCTTGGCAAGCCGTCGGTTTGGCTATGTCCTTCATCGCAAGCCAAGTTGAAGATTTCGAGAGCCGTGATTGGCGTTTTTCTGGGGACATGGTGGAGATTCCGTCTCGGCGTCAGATCTCGCAAAACCACTTTCGGTTAGATGATCCGCATCGCTGCAGCGAACGATTTCCCAACCATCCTCGCGCTCAATGCCGAATCAGTGCATTTCCTGAGTCCGCTCGATGAGACCCGTCTGCGTCATCTGCATGCGCAGGCTGCCTATCATCGCGTCGTCGAAATGGAAGGCCGCGTGGTGGCATTCCTGCTTGCGTTCCGCGAAGGCGCGGACTACGACAGTCCGAACTATCGATGGTTTGCGCGGCATTACCCGGCATTCCTGTACATCGATCGCGTGGTCGTCGCGCGCGCGGCGCAAGGTCAGGGTCTCGGTGCGAAACTCTACGACGATATCCTCGCGTTTGCCGCGCGCAGCAGCGTTGCGCGTCTGACTTGCGAGTTCGATCTGGATCCGCCGAATCCGCCTTCGGCAAAATTCCATCAACGCTACGGTTTCCGCGAAGTCGGCACGCAGTGGCTCGGCGGCGGCAAGAAACAGGTCTCGCTGCAGCTGCGCGAGGGTTGAAGTCCGGGCGCGGAACTCCGGTATCATCGCCGCGCTGATTACCCGGGGAGAGTCATGAGTCTGATCGCGCAACTCACGCGGCACAAATCGATCGAACAGTTGCAGGCCGATCTGGGCACGCGCAAGGATTTCCGGCGCGTGCTCGGACTCTGGCAGCTCACCGCAATCGGTCTGGGCGGCATCATTGGCGTCGGTATCTTCGTGCTGGCCGGACAGCAGGCCGCGGCAAACGCGGGACCCGCGGTGGCGCTGTCGTTCATCATCGCCGGCATCGCCAGCACGGCGGCCGCGCTGTGTTACGCGGAATTCGCCGGCCTGATTCCGGTCACCGGCAGCGCCTACACCTATGGCTACGCGGTGCTCGGCGAGGGCGTGGCCTGGCTGATCGGCTGGGATCTGCTGCTCGAGTATGCGTTGATCGTCGCCGCGGTCGCGAGCGGCTGGTCCGGCTATGTGCTCAATCTGCTCGACGCGTTCGGCATCCATTTGCCGGTAGCGTTGCGTGGCGCGCAGGGTTCGGGCGAGGGTCACGTCTTCAACCTGATCGCCGCGGTGGTCGCAATGTCGGTTGCCGTGCTGCTGACGCTGCGCACGGAGTGGGGCGCGCGCGCCAACACGCTGATCGTCGCGATCAAGATCGTCGCCGTGATACTCGTGATCGGCGTCGGCATCTTTTACGTCAACCCGGCGAACTGGCATCCGTTCGTTCCGGAGCGCGTCGTCGATGCGCAAGGCGTTGCACATTTCGGATGGTCAGGAGTCGTCACCGCCGCGGCCGTGGTGTTCTTCGCCGTGTTTGGTTACGACACGCTGACCACCGCGGCCGAAGAGGCGAAGAACCCGCAACGCGACCTGCCGCGTGCGATCCTGTTGTCGCTCGGCATCTCGATGGCGCTGTACATCACGATCACGCTGGTGTTGACCGGCATGGTGCCGTACACGCAACTCGGCAACGAAGCGCCGGTCGCGGAGGCGTTTCAGGCGCTGGGCATGAAGTGGATCGGTGCGGCGATTTCGGCGACGGCCATCGCCAGCATCCTCAGCGTGATCTTCGCGTTCATGCTCGGCGCGGCACGCATCTGGTTTGCGCTGGCGCGCGATGGCCTGCTGCCGGGGTGGTTCGCGAAAGTGCATCCGCGCTACGGCACGCCGCACCGGCCGACGATCGCGCTGGGTTTGTTCACTGCGGTGGTCGCCGGTCTGTTCCCGCTAGGCGAAGTCGCAAAACTCGTCAACATCGGCGTACTTTCGGCATTCATCGTGATTTGCAGCGCCGTGATCATGCTGCGCGTGCGCAAGCCTGAGCTGGCACGCGCATTCCGCACGCCATGGGTGCCGTTCGTGCCGGTCATCGGTATACTTTTTTCTATCTGGCTGCTGAGCGAACTCGCCGCGATCACCTGGATGGTGTTCCTCGCATGGATCAGCCTCGGTCTGCTGGTGTACTTTGCCTATGGCATGCGCCACAGCAAGTTGGCGCAAAGCGAGCAACCTTAGGTCCGCGGTGCCCGCATTCGCCTACCAGGCTCTGGATCAAGGCGGCAAGACGCAACGCGGCGTCATGCAGGGCGACACCGCGCGCGCGGTGCGCGCGACGCTGCGCGAGCGCGGCCTGAATCCACTCGATGTCGCGCCGGTCGCCGAGGCGCAATCACGTTCGCTGCTGTTCGGCCGGCGCGGCCTGAGCGGCGCGCAGCTTGCCCTGCTCACGCGCCAGCTGGCGACCCTGCTCAAGGCCGGACTGCCGGTCGACGAGGCGCTCGCCGCGCTCGGTGAACAGAACGAGGATTCGCGTTCGCGCGCGCTGGTTGCGAATTTGCGTGCGCGTGTACTCGAAGGCTCGTCTCTCGCGGCGGGCTTGGCCGAGGCGCCGGAAAGTTTTCCGGAAATCTATCGTGCGTCGGTTGCGGCCGGCGAACAGTCCGGACGTTTGGATACGGTGCTCGCGCGGCTTGCCGATTACAGCGAAGCGCGCGATGCGCTGAACCAGAAGATCTGGGCCGCACTGATTTATCCATTGCTGCTGAGCGTGGTTGCGGTCGCCGTGGTGACGGGCCTGCTCGTCTACGTCGTGCCGCAGATCGTCGGCGTCTTCACCCAGATGCACCAGGCCTTGCCGTGGCCGACGCGCGCGCTGATTGCGCTGAGCGAATTCGTCAAAGCCTGGGGACTGCTCCTGCTGGTATTGATCGTGATTGCGGCGATCGGCGGACGTCTCGCCCTGCATACCGAGCGCGTGCGCACGGCCTGGCACGGGCTGCTGCTGCGCCTGCCGCTGGTCGGCCGTCTCGTGCGCGCGGCGAACACGGCGCGCTGCACGCGCACGCTTGCTCTGCTCACCGCGAGCGCGGTGCCACTGCTCGATTCGCTCAATATCAGCGCGCAGGTGATGCCGAACCTGCCGATGCGCGCGGCCGTGCGCCGTGCCGCGGTCAAGCTGCGCGAGGGCAGCGGGTTTTCGCGCAGCCTGGGCGAGAGCGGTTATTTTCCGCCAGTCACGTTGCGCCTGATCGCCAGCGGCGAACGCGCGGGTGAACTCGAACGCATGCTCGATGAGGCGGCGAACCACCAACAGCGCGAACTCGATCGCTGGATGACCGCGCTCACCGCGATTCTCGGGCCGCTGGTGATTCTGCTGGTCGGCGCGATGGTGCTGTTCATCGTGCTGGCGATACTCTTGCCGATCTTTGATTTGAATCAGATGGTGAAGTGAAAGCCGGGACTCGGGACTCGGGACTCGGCCAACTATCGGCAATCAAGAATTATAGAATGGTGCATATGCTTTTCATTTGTAGACATGACACGCCGGATTTCCGTGACGAAGCCGTTCTCGCGAGTCCCGAGTCCCGAGTCCCGAGTCCCGGCTCTCCAGCCTGATGATCCGCTTCGAGCAAGTCAGCAAACGCTACCCATCGGGGCAGGAGGCACTCGGCGATCTGTCCTTCGAACTCGATGCGGGCGAGATGGCCTTTGTCGCCGGGCATTCCGGCGCGGGTAAAAGTACACTTCTGCGCCTGATCGCGCTGATGGATCGGCCCACGCGCGGACAGGTCACGGTGAATGGGCAGAATCTGGGTCAGACCAAGCGTCGCGGCATTCCGCAGCTGCGCCGCGGCATCGGCATGGTGTTCCAGGATCATCGTCTGCTGATGGATCGCAGCGTGTTCGACAATGTCGCCCTGCCGCTGCGCATCGCCGGCGTCGCGCGCGAGGAAATCGGCAAGCGCGTGCGCGCGGCGCTGGACAAGGTCGGTCTGCTTGCGCGCGAGGCGTCAGCGCCGGTGACGCTGTCGACCGGCGAGCAGCAGCGCGTCGGCATCGCGCGCGCCATCGTGGCCAAGCCACCGGTGCTGATCGCGGACGAACCGACCGGCAATCTCGATCCAATGCTTTCGGCCGAGATCATGGCGCTGTTCGCCGAGTTCCAGCAGGTCGGCACGACAGTGCTGGTGGCGAGCCACGATCTCGCCCTGATCAAGCGCATGCACAAGCGCGTGCTGGTGCTGGACCACGGGCGCCTGATCGACGACTTCAGGCCGGCGGCGCGCGCATGAATCGGCGCAAACCCAACGGGCGTGCCAAGGAACCTGCAGTTCCGCCGGTTGCGCCGGTGCGCGAAACTTCACGTGCGTCAGCGCGTGCGCGTCCGGGTCTGCGCGCGTGGCGCGAGCAGCACGTGCAGAGTTTTTACTCGAGTTTGGGCCGGCTCGCCGCGCGGCCGTGGGCATCGACATTGACCCTGCTCGTGATGAGTCTAGCGCTGACCTTGCCGCTGCTGCTCTGGCTGCTGCTCGACAATGCGCGCGCGCTCGGCGGCAATCTCGACGACGCGCGTGCGATCAGCGTGTTCCTTAAAGCGGATCTCGATCCCGCCGCCGCACAAGCGTTCGCCGCGTCGTTGCGCACACGCGGCGACGTCGCCCAAGTCACGTTGAAGACGCCCGAACAGGGCTTGCAGGAATTCCGCAACCAGTCGGGGTTTGCCGATGCGCTCAAGGTGCTGCAGACCAATCCGCTGCCCACGGTTTTGATCGTCACGCCGAAAATCGATGCGCTGGCGAAGAGCGTGCCGCCGCCTCTGGTCGCCGAGCTCGAACGCGACGCCAGCGTCAATCTGGTCCAGTACGACGCGCTCTGGCGCCAGCGCCTCGATGCGATACTCGAGTTCAGCACGCGCGCCGCAGCGGCACTAGCGATCCTGCTCGCCCTCGCTGCGCTGCTCGTGGTCGGCAACACCGTGCGCCTGGATATACTGAGTCGTGCGGACGAGATCACAGTCGTGCAATTGCTGGGCGCGAATAATGCGTTTGTACGCCGGCCGTTCCTGTATGGCGGCCTGTGCTACGGTGTCGTCAGCGGCTTGCTCGCGCTGCTCATGATCGGTATCGTCGAGCTCGTGCTGGCGCACCCGCTGAGCGAGCTCACCGCGAGCTACGATCATCGCTTCGCGGTGCATGGCCTGTCCGCCGCGCAGGCGCTGGCGCTGATCGCGACGAGCGCGGTGCTCGGCTGGCTCGGCGCGTGGCTGGCCACGACGCGGCATCTTGCGCTGGGTCAGCCGCAGTAACAAAGTATACTTTTGCGGCGCCGCCGCTCTCGGGAAACGACGATGGAAGCCAAGCCGCTCACCTACATTGCCAACGAGCAGCCGCGCGTCATGGTCGTCGACGGCTCCAAGGTCGTGCGCCGCCTGCTCGAACAGCTGCTCAAGGCCGACCTCGCCCAGGTCGACGTCGTCGCCTGCGAGACCGGTGCGGACGCGATGCGCGCGCTCGCCGCCGGAGCGGTCGATTTCGTCAGCACCGCGCTGCGTCTGCCGGACATGGACGGCATGGAACTCGCGCGCCATGTACGCGAGCAGACGGCGACGCAGACCTACGTACCGATCGTGATCGTCTCCGGCGATGTCGACGAGCGCTTGATCAACCGCGAACTTTCCGAGCACGTCACCGATTATTTCGACAAGGCGCTGGGCCTGTCGGCGCTGGCCGCGTTTATCCGCGGCTACGTCAATCCGCAGGCGCATGCGACCGGCACGGTGCTGTACGTGGAAGACAGTCGCGTCGTCTCGGTGACCACTCAACGCCTGCTCGAACGCCACGGTTTCAGCGTGCGCCACTTCACCAGTGTCGAGGACGCGCTGGAACTGCTGCATGCGGCGCGCGACGCGGGCACGGGTCCCGGCGTCGACGTGGCGCTGTCCGACGTGAGCCTGCGGAGCAAGCTCACCGGTGGCGATCTGCTCGACCGCGTGCGCGACGAGTTCGGTTACGGCAAGGGCGAACTGCCGGTGCTGATCATGACCGGCGATCATAATCCGCGCCACCAGACCACGCTGTTGCGCGCGGGTGCGAACGATCTCGTGCTCAAACCGGTGGACGAGCGCCTGCTGATCACCAAACTCGCGTTCCAGACGCGCATCGCGCAGGACTGGCGCGCGCGGCGCGCACATGTGGCGTGAGTTCTGGTTCGCCCAAGCCGGATTCGCTCAAGCCTGATTCGATCAGGCCCGATTCGAGCGCGAGCGGGCGCGTAAAACTCGAAGCTTCGTGGCGCACGCGCGTCGGCGCGTACCTGGAGCGCCCCGAGATGCTCAAGCTCAGCGAATTCCTGCGCAATGAACTGAAACTCGGCAAGGCGATCTACCCGCCGCCGAAAAGAATTTTTGCGGCGCTTGATGCGACCCCATTCGATGCAGTGAAGGTTGTCGTCCTCGGCCAGGATCCGTACCACGGCCCCGGCCAGGCACACGGCCTGTGCTTTTCCGTGCCGCCAGGGGTGGTGGTACCGCCGTCGCTGGAAAATATTTTTGTCGAAATCCAGCGCGATCTGGGCATTGCGCGGCCCGAGCACGGCTGCCTGTTGCCATGGGCGCGCCAGGGCGTGCTGCTGCTCAACGCCACCTTGACGGTGGAGCGTGGACTGGCCGGCTCGCATCAGGGCAAGGGCTGGGAAGGCTTTACCGATGCCGTGGTCGATCAGCTCAACCGCGAGCGCGAAGGTCTGGTCTTCCTGCTCTGGGGCAGCTATGCCCAGGCCAAGGGAAAACTGATCGACGCGCGCCGCCATCGGGTGCTCAAGGCGCCGCATCCGTCGCCGCTGTCGGCCTATCGCGGCTTTATCGGCTGCGGGCATTTTTCCAGCGCGAACAACTGGTTGCGCGAACACGGCCAGAGCGAAATCGACTGGCGCCTGCCACCGATCGGCGAAATTTCGTTGGATTGAGTTCCTTTCGAACCTCTAGCGCAACGCAGCGTTCCATGGGCGGCACGCTGGGATAATAAAGTTTAACGCCGTCCTAACTCGTTTCATGTACTATCGAGTACAGGAACGGTGTTCGATCAATGGCGGCAGCCCCCAGATCATGACGATCGCAAAACAGGCGGGCGCCTGCCTTGGGCGCTGTTCCGAGGGAACTTAGCTCGCTCTTAGCACTCTCAATACACGAGTGCTAAAATGCGCTCCAACGGAGACCCCAATGTCATCAGCTGCTACCGCGTCTGTTACTGCTTTGGTTGCGAACAATCTGCCGATCCCGAGTGCGATCGGTAGTCTGGATTCTTATATCAGCGCCGTACACCGATTTCCGGTGCTCACGGTCGAAGAAGAACAGTCTCTCGCCAGGAATTTTCGCGCGAACGACGATCTTGAAGCGGCGAAAAGGCTCGTCATGGCGCACCTGCGCTTCGTCGTGCATGTCGCGCGCGGTTATTCCGGTTATGGCTTGCAGATCGGCGACCTGATCCAGGAAGGCAATATCGGCCTGATGAAGGCGGTCAAGCGCTTCGATCCGGACGTGGGCGTGCGCCTGGTGTCGTTCGCGGTGCACTGGATCCGCGCCGAGATGCACGAATTCATCCTGCGCAACTGGCGCATCGTCAAGGTCGCCACGACCAAGGCGCAGCGCAAGCTGTTCTTCAACCTGCGCAAGTCGAAAAAGCGCCTCGGCTGGATGAACTCGCAGGAAGTGCAGGCGGTGGCCAAGGATCTGGGCGTGCCGGTGGCCGACGTGCTCGAAATGGAATCGCGCCTGTCCGGTCAGGATATGGCGTTCGACGCGCCGAGCGATGCGGACGACGATGCCAGACCGGCGCCGGTCGCGTATCTCGTCGACCATGCCGCCGATCCGTACCACACGCTGGAAAATAACAATCAGGAAGAGTCCGATCTCGGCACGCTCAAGGCTGGCCTGGACAAGCTGGATGAGCGCTCGCGCGATATCATCCGCCGGCGTTGGCTCAGGGACGGCGACAAGACGACTCTGCAGGAACTCGCCGACGAATACGGAGTTTCCGCCGAGCGTATCCGCCAGATCGAAGTCAACGCGATGAAGAAGATGCGCACGCTGTTCGCCGCGTAATCTCAACTTCCAACAGTCCAACACAACGGCCCGCAGCGGGCCGTTGTCGTTTTTGCGGGTCGCCGCGCGCGGTCAGGTGACCTGCAACACGAGCTTGCCGGTATTTTCGCCGCTGAACAATTTGAGCAGCGCGTCGGGGAACGTTTCGAAGCCGTCGACGATATCCTCGCGCGTCTTCAGCTTGCCCTGCGCGATCCAGCCGGCCACCTCGTGCGCGGCGTCGGCGTAACGGGCCGCATAGTCGAACACGACCATACCCTGCATGCGCGCGCGGCAAACCAGCAGGGCGAGATAGTTGCTCGGGCCCTTGACCGGCGCCGTGGTGTTGTACTGCGAAATCGCGCCGCAGACGACGATGCGCGCATGCATCGCGAGCTGGGTCAGCGCCGCATCGAGAATGTCGCCGCCGACGTTGTCGAAGTATACATTGATGCCTTGTGGACAATGCCGCTTGAGTGCGGCTTTCACATCCTCGCCCTTGTAGTCGATCGCGACGTCGAAGCCGAGTTCGTCGACCAGCCAGCGGCACTTTTCCGCACCGCCGGCGATGCCGACCGCGCGGCAGCCCTTGATCTTCGCGATCTGGCCGACGATCGAGCCGACCGCGCCGGCCGCGCCGGAAACCACCACCGTGTCGCCGCTCTGCGCCGCGCCGACATCGAGCAGGCCGAAATAAGCAGTCATGCCAGGCATGCCGAGTGCGCCCAGATAGACCGGCAACGCCGCCAGCTTCGTATCGACGCGGGTGATGCCCTTGCCGTTCGAGCGCGCATATTCCTGCACGCCGAACGTGCCGGCGACATGCTCGCCAACCGCGAACTTCGGATGCCGGGAGGCGACGACCTCACCGCCGGCGTAGGCGCGCATCACCTCGCCGATGCCGACCGGCGGCACGTACGATTTGCCTTCGTTCATCCAGCCGCGCATCGCCGGATCGAGCGAGATGTACTCGATGCGCACGAGGAATTCGCCGTCGCCCGGTTCGCGCAGCGGTTCCTCGACCAGGTTCCAGTCGTTGCGCTTGGGCAGGCCGACCGGACGTGCGGCGAGGCGGAATTGACGATTGACGGTCGTACTCATAAATTCTCCGCTGCGGAAAGTCGAAAAATATTCAACATGGTCCCCTTGATAGGGGTTCTCCTACACGGTCAGGTAACCGCCGTCGACGACCAGACTCGATCCCGTGGTGTAGCTCGCCGCCGCGGAGACCAGATAGAGCACGGCGCCGGCCATCTCGGCGGGCCGGGCGACGCGGCGCATCGGCACATGCTGCATGGCCTGCTTGAGGATGGCCTCGTTTTTCACGAGGGCGGAAGCGAACTTCGTGTCGGTGAGGCCGGGCAGCAGCGCATTGACGCGCACGCCGCTGGGCGCGCATTCCTTGGCAAAGGCTGCGCTCATCGCGATGACGGCGGCCTTGGTGATCGAGTAGATTCCCTGCAGATCGCCCGGCACGACGCCGTTGATCGAGGCGACGTTGACGATGCTGCCGCCGCCGTTCTTCGCCATCAGTTTGGCGCCGAGCGCGCACATGAAGAAATAGCCGCGGATATTCACATCCACGGTCTTCTGGAACGCGCCCAGGTCGGTATCGACGATCGGGCCGAAGTACGGATTCGCGGCCGCATTGTTGACCAGGATATCGAGGCGTCCGTGCGCGGCTTCGATGTCGGCGAAGATGCCCTGCACCTGATCCATCTCGCCGATATGGCAGGCGCGCACTTCGGCCTGGCCGCCGTCGACACGGATCGCCGCGGCGACTTTCTCGCAATCGGCGGCCTTGCGGCTCGACACGATCACGTGAGCACCGTGCGCAGCGAGCAGTCTGGCGATCGCTTCGCCGATGCCACGGCTGGCGCCGGTGACGAGCGCGACTTTTCCGCTGAGGTCGAACAACGATGAGGTCATGTAGCGTTCCGCCTTGCTTGGCGACGAGTAAAGGTAGAGCGAACCGGAGACAAAGCAAACCGGATTCGCACGCATACAATGTTTCCGCTTGGTCGGCCGCGTGCGCGGTCAGTTCGTGTCGTCGCCGTCGTTGCCGAGGATGATGCGCGCGCCGCGGTAGTACTTCCAGTAACCCCAGGACCAGTCGATCATCACGCGCAAGCGGTTGCGGAAACCGATCAGGAAAAAGATGTGGACCGTCAGCCAGAAGCACCAGGCGAACGCACCGGACAGGCGTACACGGCCGAGATCGACGACCGCGGCCCAGCGCCCGATCGTGGCGAGCGCACCGTCGTCGCGATAGCGGAATGGCGGCGGTGTGCTTCCCGCTATGCGTCCGCTGATGACGCGCGCGACATACGCGCCCATCTGCTTCGCCGCGGGGGCGACGCCTGGCACGGGCTCGCCGTCCAGTACGAGCGCGGCGAGATCGCCGGCGACAAAAATATTCGGTGCGCCGGGCACGCTCAAGTCGGCATTCACCTGCACGCGGCCGGCGTGATCGAGTGGCGCGCCGAGCGTGGCGCCGAGCTTCGACGCGGCGACACCGGCGGCCCAGAGCACGGTGCGCGCGGCAATGCGGCGGTCGCCGATCGCGATGCCATCTGCATCGACTGCGGTAACCGGGCTGGAAGTAAGCACTTCGACGCCGAGACGCTCGAGCTGCACGCGCGCTTTTGCCGACAGGATTTCGGGAAACGTCGCCAGCACGCGCGGGCCAGCCTCGACCAGCATCACGCGGGCCTTGCTTGTATCGATGCGGCGGAATTCGCGCTTGAGCGTGTGCCGCGCGATTTCGATCAGGGTGCCGGCAAGCTCGACGCCGGTCGGCCCCGCGCCGATCACTACGAAGGTGAGCCAGGCGTCGCGCGCGAGCGCGGCGTCGGCATGCAACTCGGCCTGTTCGAACGCGCCGAATACACGGCGCAGGATCACCTCCGCATCGTCCAGTGTTTTCAGTCCTGGTGCGTGCGCGGCCCAGTCGTCGTGACCGAAATAGGCATGCGTCGAGCCGCTCGCCAGCAGCAGCGTGTCGTATTGCAGGCGCGTGCCGTCGGCGAGTTGCACGGCGCTTGCTGCGCGATCCACCTGCGCGACCTCGGCCATCAGCACGCCGACATTCGCTTGGGCCGACAGGATATGCCGCAGCGGGGCGGCGATATCGACGGCGGCCAGGCCTGCGGTCGCGACCTGATACAGCAGCGGCTGAAACAGATGGTAGTTGCAGCGGTCGATGAGGGTGATGCGTACCGGTGCCTTGGCCAGACCGCGTGCGGCCCACAGGCCGCCGAAACCGCCGCCGACGATCACGATATGCGGGAGTGCGGAATCGCCGGCCATTGCGCAAGTGTATACATTTACCGCGATTCGACAAGCGCGCGGGTAGTTGTGCCAAAAGTGTCGCATGCGGCGCCTGTGGTGACTGCCGCCGATGCGCGCGAAAGGCTCAGTACAAATCCAGCGGATCGACATCCAGCGACCAGCGCACGCGGCGCGCCTGCGGCTGCGCGCGCAGGCGCGCCACCCAATCGGGCAGGAATGCGTGCAGGCGTGCGCGCTCATCGGCGCTGAGCAGCAGCTGGCCGCGTTGCAGGCCGGCGCGGCGCGGCATCGGCGCGGGCATCGGTCCGAGTAGGGCAATGCCATCAGGTTGTGCGGCGAGCGCGACCGCCGCCTGCAGGAAATCATCGACCGGCGTCTGCGATTTCGCATCGGCGCGCAGCAGCGCGAGATGCGCATACGGCGGCAAACCCGCGGCGCGACGTTCGAGTAGCAGGCGCTGCGCGGCGGCGGCATAACCGTGGTGCATCAGGGTCTGCAGCAGCGGATGCTCGGGATGATGCGTCTGCAGCCAGACCGCGCCGGGTTTGCGTGCGCGTCCGGCGCGTCCGGCGACCTGCACGACAAGTTGGGCGAGGCGTTCCTCGGCACGGAAATCCACGCTGTACAGGCCACCATCGACATCGACGATCACGACCAGGGTCAGATTCGGCAGATCATGCCCCTTGGCCAGCATCTGCGTGCCGACGATCAGCGCCGCGCGCTCGGGGTCGAGCGAACCCAGCAGATCGTCGAGCGCGTTCTTGCGTCGCGTGGTTTCTCGGTCGATGCGCAGCAGCGGCACACCCGGAAAAATTTCCGCGAGGGATTCTTCGAGGCGTTCGGTGCCGAGACCCTGCGGCGCCAAGTGATCGTTGCTGCATTGTGGACACTGCGCCGGTACGCGCTGCTCGGCGCCGCAGTGGTGACAACGCAGGCGCGCGACGCCGCGATGCCAGGTCAGCGGTTTGTCGCAGCGCGCACAGGACGCGTGCCAGCCGCAGCTGTGGCAAGTCAGCACCGGCGCATAGCCACGCCGGTTGCGGAACACCAGCGCCTGTTCGCCGCGCGCGATGCAGGCGCGCAGTGCGGCGATCGTTGCGGTGGCAAGACCATGGCGCAGCGGTTTGCCGCGCAGATCCACGCAATGGAAATCCGGCAGGCGCGCCGCGCCAGGGCGCGCGCTCAAATGCAGCTTGCGATAGCGTCCGGCCTCGACGTTCGCCAGCGTTTCCAGCGATGGCGTGGCCGAACCGAGCAGCACCGGCACCTCGAGCGCCTTGCCGCGCACCAGCGCAAGATCGCGCGCCGAGTAGCGCCAGCCTTCCTGCTGCTTGTACGAACCGTCATGCTCTTCATCGATGATGATGAGCCCCGCGCGAGTCAGCGGCGCGAACACCGCCGAGCGCGTGCCGAGCACGACGTCGGCCTCGCCGCGCGCGGCGGCCAGCCAGGCGCGCGTGCGCTCGCCTTCGCTCAGACCCGAATGCAGCACTTCGATGCGTGCGGGCAGGCGTTCGCGGAAGCGGCGCAAGGCCTGCGGAGTGAGACCGATCTCGGGCACCAGTACCAACGCCTGTTCGCCGCGTGCGATCACCTGTTCGATCAGCGCGAGATAAACCTCGGTCTTGCCGCTGCCGGTAATGCCCTCAAGCAGCACCGGCGCGAACGTACCGAGTTGCGCGGCAACTTGGGCGATGGCATCGGTTTGTTCGCCGCTCAGCGGCGGTCCGGCTATGCGCGTGCGCGGCGGGGTGCGCAGCGCAAGTTCGGTGATCGCAATCAAGCCGCGCTTGCGCAGCCTTGCCGCGGCGCCGCGCCAGCCCGCCAACCGGGTATCGAGCTCGGTGAATGTGAGCGGTCCGCGTGCGAGCAGATCGAACAGCGTCGCAACTTTCGAGCCTGCGCGCAGCGTTAAGCCTTCTGCCTCGATCGCCGCATTGCGGATCAGCGCGGGCGCTGCCGAAGACGGCAGCGGTTTCACCTGACGCAGGCCGACCGGCAGCGCGCTTTCCAGCACTTCGCCCAGCGGATGCTGGTAGTAGCGCGCGGCCCAGGCGAGGCTTGCGCAAAGTTCCGACGAAATCAGCGGCTGCGCATCGAGCAGTTTCGTCGCGCGTTTGAGCCGGCGCGCATCGACCGCCGAATCGCTGGCGCTGCCGACCACCACGCCGACGCGCTGCGAACGGCCGAACGGTACGGCGACGCGGCAGCCCGGCGCGATCGCATCCGCCTCGATGCCGTCTGGCGCTAGGTAGTCGAAAACCTGCGCCAGCGGCACCGGTACGGCTACGCGCAGGACGGCTGGCATCGGCGCTCCGTAAACCTGAAAAAAGCGGCGGCTAAATTGCAGTTTTCCTTGAGAATCATGGCTTGCGTGAAAGACTTGATGGAACTGTGAGCATTAACCTACAAGTGGGCGCTGGGCTTGAGCTTTTTGGCTTATCCACAAATACTGTGGATAAGTCTGTGGACGAGCCTTCTGTGCGCGCGGTGCAAGGCGCATGGCTGCGTGTCCGCGCTTGGCTTGGTGAATCTTTAACCAGTTTGAAATAAAGATTTCCAATCAATGGGTTGGAAGGCAAAATTCGCTGCGATCGGGGCCGATTTCAAGCCCGATCAGTAAGTTGATCGGATGCTTCCAGCGCTTGTGTACAAGCGTGGCCGGTGAACCTCCCCAAGGTCAACCGCACGCGCGCCACCGCGTTACCTGAAGCGTACCCGGAGCATACGTCATGAGCGGCATTGCTGGCACAATCAGCGTCTCCCTACCGAACAGCCCTTGCGTGGAAACAGTCAGCACGAATCAGCGCGCGCTCGATCAATTCCTGCGCGGGGTCGAACGGCGCGCGCTGCGCATGGCCGAGCTTGCCAGCGGCAATCGCGACGAGGCGCTCGATCTGGTGCAGGACGCGATGTGCGGCTTCGTGCGCAACTACGCCGGCAAACCGCAAGCCGAATGGGCGCCGCTGTTCTACCGCGTTCTCGACAGCCGGCTGAACGACTGGCATCGTCGGCGCAAGGTACGCGGGCGCTGGTTGGCGGTGTTCAATCGCGACAGCGCGGAGGAAGAGGCCGACGTGATCGCGCAGGCGCCGGATTTGAACGACCCGGGTCCACTGCTGCGTCTGGCCGGTAACGAAGCCGCCGCGGCGCTCGATCAGGCGCTGGGAAATCTGCCGTTGCGCCAGCGCCAGGCGTTTCTGTTGCGCATGTGGGAAGGCTTCGATGTCGCCACGACGGCACAAACCATGCGTTGCAGCGAAGGCAGCGTGAAAACCCATTTGTCGCGCGCGCTTGCCGCCTTGCGCCGCGCGCTGGAGCAGCACCAATGAACGACCCCGACAAGAACTCCTTCGATCAGGCTGCGTGGATCGCGCAGGCCAGGCAACTGCTCGACGAATCCGCGCGCGATCTCGATGCGCACACTGCTTCGCGTCTGAATCGCGCGCGGCAAACAGCGCTCGCGCTGCAGTCCGTACGTTCACCGCGGCGCTGGCTATTGCCGGCCGGGCTGGCCAGCGCCTGCGCGGCGCTCCTGCTTGCGGTCGCGATCTGGCAACCGCATCATTCCGCGTTGAGTCCGGCGCCGGATACGCTCGACTCCGCAGCAACGACCGCCGGCGCAGTCGGCACGGCCGATGCCGATACATCGCCGGCGGACGATACGCTTGAGTTCTATCAGAACCTGGAGTTCTACGCATGGCTGGATGCGCAGGGGAAGGACGGCGACGGTTGAACCGGCAATACCAATTTGCGCGTTATGGCATAGGCGCAGCCCTGCTGCTATGTGCCGTGCACGTGTCGGCCGCGCAAGTCGCGGCCGCACCGTCAGTCGCCGCCGTGGCGGAAACGCCGCCGCAAACGCAATCCTGGTCGGCGCTCGGCAGCAATGAACAGCAGATTCTCGCGCCCGTGCGCGGGATCTGGGACGAACTCGCGCCCGATGTGCAGCAGCATCTGCGCAATGCCGCGCAGCGCTGGCCGAAACTGACGCCGGTGCAGCGCGATCAGCTCAGCCAGCGCATCCAGAAGTGGGCGAGCCTGACCCCGGAACAACGCGCGAGAATGCATCAGCGCTATCTGCAATTTCAGCAGCTGCCGCCCGAGCAACAGGCGCATATCCGCAACGCGTTCAAACGCTTCGACGCGCTGCCCGATGCCGAGCGTGCGCAATTGCGCGAGCGCTTCGAGCGCATGAATCCGGCCGAACGCGCCGCGTTCCTGCAAGGTGCGGGCGCGCAAACGCGCGCCGCCGCCGTGCACCAGCTCATGCAGACCGTGCCCCGGGAAGAGCGCCGCGCCACGCGCGCAATGCTCGAAACATTCACTCCGGCACAGCGCGCCGCCTTCATCAAGGACTGGCGCGCGCTACCCGAGGAGCAACGCGACGGTTATCGCCGGCAGATGCTGACGATGTCGCCCGAGCAGCGCAGCTCGGCCTTGGCGCAGTAGTCGTACTCGCAACCCGGTCAGGTCGCCGATTTACACATTGTGGCATTGTATACATTACAGCAATGCTGCCGGAGCGAGCCCGACTTCTAGGTCGTCGCCAGACTGACGAGAAAGGCGACGCCGACGCCGAGTCCGATCATGATCGAGTAGCCGATGCCGATCGTGGCGTATTTGAGCGTGGTCAGGGTCCAGCCCTGCTTGTATACTTTCTTCTGCATGAGGAACAGATAGATCGGCAGCCACCAGCCGAGCGCGAAGATGATCCAGGCAAGCGGATCGATCAGCCAGGGCGCAGCCGTGGCGGCCCAGGTCTTCGCCACGCCGGCGAGCATCAACAGGAACAGCGACAGAAAAATGAAGCTGTGGCTGTGCAGCGCGACGATCAGGTGCTCCATGTACAGCCGGCGCTTGAAGATATAGAAGATTTTCAGCAGCAGCGCGAACAGCGGCATCAGCACGAAGAGCACCTGCGGCAGCACGCTCACCGCGCCGATCAGGAACGGTTTGGGATCCTTGCGGATTTTCGAGATATTGTCGCGCGCGCGCCCGGTGAGCTGATTGAGCTTGTCGTTGGCGAACTGCGGCAGCCAGTCGATGCCGATCGGGTTGGTTTTCGGATCCCAGCGCTTGCCGTTGAATTCAAAACCCTCGTCCTTGATGGACGGATCGGGCGGGGGTGCGTCGCCTTTGGCTCTGGCCGCGTCGGCCTTGCCCAGATAGTCGAGGCGTTGGTCGGCTTTCTTCTGCAGCGCCGCGATCGCCTTTTCGATGCCCTTGCTCGCCTCCGCCGGCATCATCGGCGCGGATTCGGTTTTCCTGAGTTCGGCGATCGCGGTATCGCGCTGCTTGACCACCTCGTCCGCGGTCGCCGCCATGGTGACCGCATCGCTTGCATCCGCATCGACGTTGATGATGTTGTTCATGCCCATGTCGCCGAGCGCAAACTGGATCAGGAAAAACGTCGCGATGCTGAGGAACACATATAGACGAAACGGTGTCACGTAGCGCACGCGGCGGCCGGCGAAATATTCGGTGGACAAAAAACCGGGCCGCACAAACAACGGCCACAGCGTGCGGAAAATGCGCGAATCGATATTGAGGATCGTATCCGCCGCGTCGGCGAGAATGCTCGACAGATGCCGCACCATGCCTTTGACCGGCTGGCCGCAGGCATAGCAATGCGGTCCGAGCAATTCGACACCGCAGTTCGCGCACTGCGCGAGCGCGGGTGGCGCAACGGCCGCCGGCGCATCCGCTGGCGCAACGGCCGGGGCAAGCGGTGCGAGTTCGAAAGGGGCGTCGTCGCCGGGACTGTGCATGCGCCTATCCTAACGTGGAACCACGGCCCGGGTGCGCGCGTTCGGCTAGACTAGGCGGCCTTGTCTTGGGTTGATCTGCGATGCCAGCCACTCCGGGCGCGGATGCAGCGGCTGCGGACACGTCGCGGTTTGATCCGTCCGCCTTCCGCGGCGAACTGCGCGCCACCGCCAATCTCGCACTGCCCCTGATCCTCGGCCAGTTGTCCGCAATCGGCATGAACGTGGTCGACACGTTGCTGGCCGGACATCTCAACGCGCACACGCTGGCCGCGGTCGCGGTCGGCACCAGCGTGTGGGCGCTCGCGATCAACGCCGCGATCGGCGTGATCATGGCGCTGCCGCCGACCGTCGCGCATCTGGCCGGCGCGGGCCGGCACGGCGAGATCGGACCGATATTTCGCCAGGCTTTGTGGCTGGCGACCTTCGTCGGACTGGCGCTGTTGCTCCTCGTGCGCTACGCGGGGCCGTGGCTGATCGGCGCGTTCGGCGTCGATCCGAGCATCGTCGAGGACACCGGCAAATTCCTGCGTGCGATCGCCTGGGGCGCGCCGGCGCTGACCGGCTATCTCGCGCTGCGCGGCCTGTCCGAAGGACTAGCGCTGACGCGGCCAACCATGTATTTCGGCGCGCTGGGTCTGGCCCTGCTCGCGCCGATCGGCTACGTGTTCATGTATGGCAAGCTCGGCATCGCGCCGCGCGGTGCGCAGGGTTCGGGCGAGGCGAGTGCGCTGGTGCTGTGGCTGATGTTCGGAGCGCTCGCGCTGTATCTGCACCTGCGCCGCAACTATCGCGAGATCGCACCGTTTGCGCATTTCGAGTGGCCGCGCTGGCGCGACATAAGCGCGCTGCTGCGTCTGGGCGTGCCGATGGCGGTGACCGTGCTGATGGAGTCGGGATTGTTCGTGTGCACGGCGCTGCTGATCGGCTCACTCGGCGCGATCACGGTCGCGAGCCATCAGGTGGCGATCAATGTCGCCTCGATCACCTTCATGGTGCCCTTGGGTCTGGCGATGGCCACGACCGTGCGCGTCGGCCATGCGGCCGGCCGCGGCGACGCGCGCGGCGCGCGCAGCGCGGGATTCGCCGGCATCGGCCTGTCGCTGGCGACGCAATCGGTCGCGTCGCTGTTGATGGCACTGCTGCCGCTCGCGATCGCGCGCTGCTACACGAGCGACACCGAGGTCACCGCGCTCGCCGCGCGCCTGCTGCTGCTCGCCGCGGTGTTCCAGTTTTCCGACGGCATCCAGGTCACCGCGAACGGCGCGCTGCGCGGACTCAAGGACACCACGCTGCCGATGGCGATCACCGTGCTCGCCTACTGGGGTATCGGCATGCCGGTCGGCTACTGGCTCGCGTTTCATCGCGGCTACGGCGCGCGGGGTATGTGGATGGGTCTCGTCGCCGGGCTCACGGCGGCGGCGCTGCTATTGCTGCTGCGCTTCGTGCGCCGCAGCCGTTTGGTGCCCAGCAGCGCGCGGGCATGACTTCAGACGTGTGCCGCGACCTCGCTCTTGGGGTACGCTGCACAGCAGGAATGCAACGTTTCATTGCGCGAGGTTCGTATGGCGGAGAAGAGTCGCGGCGTTTTTGCCACCCTGTTTGTCTGGGTCTGGAATTTGTTCAATTTCATCCGCCGCCTGGTGTTCGGTGCAATCGCCCTGTTGTTGCTGATCATCTTCCTGGTGGCCCTGCGCAGCAGCGGCGGCACGAGACTCGGCGAGCGCACCGCGCTTGTGCTCGATCCGAAAGGCAATATTGTGGAACAGTATACTTCCGAGCCGGCGCAGCGCGCGCTCGCCAGCGCGTTCGGCGGCAAGGTCAGGGAAGTGCAGTTGCGCGATATCCTGCGCGCGATCGACGCCGCTGCCGCGGACAGCCGCATCGAGCGCTTGGTGATCGAGCCGGATGAAATCGCCAGCGCCGGCATGTCGACCCTGCACGAAATCGGCGCGGCGATCGAGCGCTTCAAGGCGGCGGGCAAGGACGTCGTCGCCGTATCCAATTCGATGAGTCAGGGCCAGTATCTGCTGGCCGCGCACGCGAACCAGATCCTGCTGCACCCCGAGGGCGATCTGCTGCTCGAAGGTCTCGGCCGCTACCGTACCTACTACAAGGATGCGCTCGACTGGCTCGGCGTCGACGTGCATCTGTTCCGCGTCGGTGAATACAAATCCTACGCCGAACCCTACATCCGCAACGACGCCTCGCCCGAATCCAGGGAAGCCGATCTGTTCTGGATGAACGATGTGTGGAACGATTACCTCAAGGAGGTTGGTGCTGCGCGCAAGCTCGATCCGAAGGTCATCAGCGCGCAGATCGACAACTATGCGACCTCGATCAAGGCGGCGAACGGCGACCTCGCCAAGCTCGCGCTCGATGACAAACTGGTCGACAAGCTGGCTACGCACGACGAAGCCGAGGCGATGCTGATCGCCAAGGGCGTGAAAGAGGAGCACAGCTTCCGTCAGGTCGATTTCCAGGACTATCTTTCGATCGTGCAGCACGAAAACCTGCGCGATACGCGCCCGCAAGTCGCCGTGGTCGTCGCCGAGGGCGAGATCATGGGCGGCGATCAGGCGGCGGGCACCGTCGGTGGCGAATCCACGGCCAAGCTGATCCGTCGCGCGCGCGAGAACAACAAGGTCAAGGCGCTCGTGCTGCGCGTGAATTCGCCTGGCGGCGACGCGTTTGCCTCGGAGCTGATCCGCCGCGAAATCGAACTGACCAAGGCGGCGGGCAAGCCGGTCATCGTGTCGATGGGTGATGTCGCGGCCTCGGGCGGCTACTGGATTTCGATGAACGGCGATCAGATTTTCGCCGAGCCGAACACGATCACCGGTTCGATCGGCATCTTCGGCCTGTTCATGAACATTCCGAACACCCTGGCCAAGATCGGCGTGCATACCGACGGCGTCGGCACGACTGCGTTCGCCGGCGCGATCGATCCGCGCCGAGCGCTCGACCCGAAAGTCGGCGCGGTGATCCAGAGCATAATCGACAAGGGTTATCAGAACTTCATCGGCAAGGTGGCCGCCGCGCGCAACAAGACGCCGCAGCAGATCGACGCGATCGCACGCGGCCGCGTGTGGAGTGGGGCGCAGGCGAAGGAGCGCGGCCTGGTCGATCAACTCGGCGGTCTGCGTGAGGCCACGGCCGCCGCCGCGCAGGCAGCGAATATCGCCGGCAACTACCAGGTACGCTACGTCGAAAAGGAAATGTCGGCGTGGGAGAGATTCGCTGTCAGCCTGAGCAACGACGCGCTGACGCGTATCGGCCGCGCGGTCGTGCCGGAAGCTGCGCGCGTGTTGCTCGCACAATCCGACGTGCAGGACCAGCTCAAATTGCTGCGTTCGCTCGACGCCAACAAGGTCGGCGTGTTCGCCTATTGTTTCTGCGAGATCAAGTAGCGCTCGCACCTGCCGGGCAGCAGCGACCGCATGCGGTCCGGGCGCCTGCGCGCGCGCACGGTCTTGCGCCACGCGGCTGGCGCCGCCGGTAGGCCTTCGTTCTGCATACGTGTGGAAAATTTCAGTTTTGACGAGGGCATCATGATTTTCATCTGCCGCACATTGTTCGCCGTTACCCTGGGTCTCGCCGCCATGCCAGCGCTTCACGCCGCAAATATCCATATGGAGCTGGATCCTCATTCCTACGCGCAGCCGGACAAAGTGCGAGTGACGGCGCTCGACCTCGATCTGTCGGTGTCGTTCGACAAGCACGAGCTTGCCGGCAGCGCAACACTCGATCTGGATTGGCGCGACAAGGCGGCGCGTGAACTGGTCCTCGATACGCGCGACCTGAAGATCGACAAGATCGAAGCCGTGGACAAATCCGGCAAGTGGAGCGAGGCGAAGTTCAGTCTCGACCAGCCCGAGGCGCTGCGCGGCTCGGCGCTGCGCATTGCGCTGCCGGCGCAAAACAGGAAGGTGCGCATCGTCTACGCGACCAGTCCCGATGCGGCCGGCCTGCAGTGGCTCGATCCGGGCCAAACCGCGGGCAAGAAATACCCGTTCATGTACTCGCAGTCCGAGTCGATCGCCGGGCGCAGTTGGGTGCCGCTGCAGGACTCGCCGAGCGTGCGCTTCTCCTACACGGCGCACGTGCATACGCCGAAGGAATTGCGCGCGGTGATGAGCGCCCGATCTTTGAATGAATCGGACGATGCCCATCATGCGCTCGACGGCGATTTCCATTTCGTCATGCCACAGAAGATTCCGTCGTATCTCCTGGCGCTGGCGATCGGCGACATCGCGGTCAAGGAAACCGGCCCGCGCAGCGCGGTGTATGCCGAGCCGGAAACCGTGGCCGCGGCGGCGAAGGAGTTCGAAGACGTCGAGACGATGATCGCGACGACCGAGAAACTCTATGGACCCTATCGCTGGCAACGTTACGACATCCTCGTGCTGCCGCCGTCGTTCCCGTACGGCGGCATGGAAAATCCGCGCCTGACCTTCGCCACGCCGACCGTGATCGCGGGCGACAAGTCGCTGGTCAGCGTGATCGCGCACGAGCTTGCGCATTCCTGGTCGGGCAATCTCGTAACCAATGCCGCATGGCGCCACGTCTGGCTCAACGAGGGCTTTACGACCTACGTGCAGGGCCGCATCGTTGAGGCGGTCTACGGCAAGCAGCAGGCCGACGAGGAGTTCCTCGTCGCCGCCGCCGAACTGCGCAAGACCTACGCCACGGCGCCGGCGGCGGAACAACTGCTGGTGCCCGATCTCACCGGCAAGGATGCAGACGACAGTCTCTCCGATACCCCGTACACCAAGGGCTCATGGTTCCTGCAAACGCTCGAAGCAAAATTCGGCCGCGATACGTTCGATCGTTTTCTGCGCAGCTACTTCGATCATTTCGCATTTCAAAGCATCACCACCGATCAGTTTGTCGCTTATCTCAAGGCGAATCTGCTCGATAAATATCCGGGCAAATTCAACATGGACGAAGTGAACGTGTGGCTGCATCAGCCAGGCATTCCGGCCGCTGCGCGGCTGCCAAGTTCTGCGCGTTTTGCCGAGCAGGACAAACTCCGCGAGCAGTTCGTCGCGGGCAAGCTCGATGCGGCGGGACTCGGCGCGAAGACGTGGCGCACGCAGGAGTGGCAATACTTCCTCGATCAGCTGCCGGCCAAGCTCAGCGCTGCGCAGATGCAGGATCTCGACGACACCTGGCATCTCACCGGCACGCACAATGCGGTGATCGCCTTTCGCTGGTATCGACTCGCGATCGGCAGCGATTACCGTGCCGCGTTTGCGGCGATGCGCGAGCACATGTTGCGCGTCGGTCGGATGATACTCGTCGTGCCGCTGTACGAGGCGCTGGTGAAAACGCCGCAAGGCAAGGCGCTCGCGGAAAAGATCTACGCTGAGGCCAAGCCCGGCTATCACCCGATAACGCGTGGGGCGGTGGAAAAGGCGCTGGCCGGCAAGAAGTAGCCACACTCTTGGTCGCAGGCAGATGGAGCGCGCGCGCTGACGCGCTCCATCCACTGTCCACTCAACTCACCGCTACTTCTTTTTCTTCAGCGCTTCCTCGGGTGGAATTTCCTTGCCGTCGGCATTGACGTAATGCGTGTCGAAGGCGCCATCCGCCTTCAGGAACATCACGCATGTGGACAGGCAGGTGAACTGGTGCACATGGTGTCCGGGCATCATCGCGTAGCCGCCGGAGCGCAGCACGGCGGTCTTGGCGTCCTTCATCTCCATCCTGCCGACGCCGCTGGCCAGCATCACGTGCTCATCCGGCGTATGCCAATGCCAGGGGACGCTGCATCCACTTGCGAACTTTCCCACGAGTAGCGATGGGCCCTTGCCCGGATCGCCGCTCAATACCGCGCCGACGAAACAGGCAGGAAGGCCTGGAAAGGCTCCGAATTTCTGTTCGTTCAAGTTTTTTGCCATCGATTGCTCGCCTGCAGGTGTACCGTCCGCTGCGAAAGCGTTACAGCAAAACGAAGCGACCAGTGCGGCGAGGGCGGAACGAAAAAAGACTGCTCGTAGTTGCATGACTCCCTCCAATTCCTGATTTTGACGACTTGCGGAATTCCTTCCGTCGGGCATCGGCGGAAGGATGCTGCGCCGCGGCGCTGGCAGCGGCGGTGCGCGAATGATAGTCCAACCGCAGCACGCCGGCGCTGCGCCGATCGATGCGCAAATCAGCGCGCCAGGCTGCGCAAATCCCGTGCCCGCGACCGACTCACAGGCAGACAGGTGCCGTCCTTCAGTTCGGCAAGCATATGGCCGTCAGCCTGGCGCCGGAACGCCTGCACGTGGTCGAGATTGACGATATGCGTGCGATGGATGCGCGTGAAACGCCGCGGATCGAGGCGGCTCTCCAGTTGGCTCAGCGACAGGTGCAGCAGATGCTGGGTGTCGCCGACGTGCGCGGCGATATAGTCGCCGACCGCTTCGAACCAGGCGATATCGGCAACCGCCAGTGGAATGATGGAACGACCGGCGCGCACGAACAGCCGGCTCATCGGCGCATGACTCAGTGCCTCGCCGAGGCGGTCGAGCGACGGCACCCGCGGTTCGCCGATCGCCGCGCGCACGCGATCGAGCGTGGCATGCAGCCGTTCCGCGCCAAAGGGTTTGAGCAGATAGTCGAGCGCGCCAAGTTCGAACGCGGTCACCGCGTGTTGCGCGTAGGCGGTGGTGAAAACGAACAGCGGCTGATGCTTTACCAGACGCGCTACATCGGTGCCGAGCAAACCCGGCATCTGGATATCGAGGAAGACCAGTTCCGGCTTGAAAGTATCGATTGCCGCGACCGCGGCGGGTCCGCTCGCCGCTTCGCCGACGCAGGCGATCCAGTCGATTTCGGCGAGCAGATGGCGCAGGCCGGCGCGCGCGACGGGTTCGTCATCGACGACCAGCGTCGAGACTTTCGCGGCGTCATTCATCGCCGATCCGGTCTGCAAGTTGCGGCATGCGCAACGTGGCGCGGAAACCATGGGCAGTTTCACTGGAAAGTTCAAGCTGCGCGCGATCGCCATACAGCCAGCGCATACGTTCGCGCAGGCGGCGCAGGCCGGTGCCTGCGCTGCGCTCGATATCGCCGACGTTCACACCGGCACCGTCGTCGCTCACCGTCAGCGTCAACGTCGCGGCGGTTGCCGACGCCGTGATCGCCAGTCGGGTCGGTTCCGCGCGCGGCGCGGCGCCGTGGCGCACCGCATTTTCAACCAGCGTCTGCAGCGCAAACGAGGGCAACAGCGCCGCGCGTGCGGCCGCGTCGATCTGCGCTTGCACGACCAAGCGGTCGCCGAAGCGGATGCACTCGATCGCCAGATAGCGCTCGACAAAGGCCCACTCCTCGGCCAGCGAAACCAGATCGCGTTGCTCTTCGATCGTGACGCGCAATGCGCCGGCGAGTTGCTCGGCTGCGCGCGTCGCGCCGCGCGGATCGATCGGTATCAGCTGCACGACTGTGTGCAGGGCATTGAAAAGAAAGTGTGGGTGCAATTGCGCGCGCAAGGTATCGAGCTGCATGCGCGCGGTCTGCGCCTCGATCTTCGCCGTGCGCTGCGCAGCGAGATTGGCGTAGGCCACACCGGCGACAACGATGTACAGCCAGATTCCGGTCAGGAAGAACAGCCCCAGGCCCGGGCCGATGACGAGTACAAGATGGCCGACGATCAGGCTGTCGATCAGGCTCATCAGCACCAGCCAGCCCGCCGCGTACGCGGCTGCGGCGAGCACGTGCGCGCCGACGAAGCCCAGCCGGAACGGATGCGGCCACGGCATGCGCTCGGTGAATTTGTATACCACGACACCGAGCACCGCTCCCGCAGCGATCATGCGCAGCGCGCCGAGCGCGGCATTGCCAAAAGGCATGCCGTGCGCAAGCACGATGAGCGCGGCGAACAGCGCCCACATCGGCAGCCACGCGACGGCGAGTTGCAACCAGACCCAGCCGCGTGCCATGCGTGCCTCTAGTCCGTACGCAATCGTGGGAACAGGATCACGGCGTTGCGCTCGCAGCCGTGCGTTTGGCATCGATCGTCAGCACGCCTTCTTCCCAGGTCTGGCCGTTATCGGCCGAGCGATCCTGCTGCATGTGGAAACTGTCGGCGCTGATATCGTAATAGCGCGTGCGGGTTATCTCGGGTTTGCCCTCGGCATCGGTGGAGTGTCCTTCGAAACGCATCTCGCCACCTTGCAGTTGTCCACTCGCTTCGCTGAAGCGTGCACGATAGGCATCGACGCCACTGACTTTCCAGCGCGCGTCGGTTTTGGCGTAGATACGCAGCGCGCGGGTCAAGGATATCGGATTGCCGGAGCCATCAACAATGCGTATTTCATCCTCGATGCCAAGACCATCCAGTACGCGCCACGCCTTCCAGGTGCCGGCCAGTTTCGGTGCGCCGTGGATCATCGCCACCAGGCTGCTGACTTTCGGATGCACCTGCAGCTCCCATTGTCCAAGCAGGAAATCGAATTGTTTGGCCTCAACCGGAACCGCGCCGGGTGAAGGCGCGGGCGCATCGGCGCTGTGCTGCGCAAGGGCGACGATTGGAAGCATCAGGACCAGCGAGAATACAAGTATACAAGCGCGATTCATTGGAAGCTCCGTGGATTGAAGGTGAACGCAGCATGCCACCAGAGCTGGCGCGCGAGCGGACGCTTTCGCCGAACGGTTGGTCGATGCCGCCGAACGGCGCTCGCGCGAATGCGCGCGCACGGGAATTCGCCGAAGCGTCGAATGGAGCTGCCGAGCCGCACGCTCCAACCCTCCGCCGCGACTTACAGTGCAACCACAGCATCGATTGCTCTGGAGCGACACCGTGACGCTACTTTCCAACCCGAGTCCGACATCCGCTTCGCTGATCTCGCTGCGCAGCGTCGGCAAGCGCTATGCAAGCCTGGCGGGTGACTTCAACGCGCTGATCGATATCGATCTTGCGATCGAGCGTGGCGAGTTCGTCGCCGTCGTCGGCCAATCCGGCAGCGGCAAGTCGACCCTGCTCAATCTGCTCGCCGGCATCGATCGCCCGAGCAGCGGCGAAATCATGATTGACGGTCAGGCGCTGCGCCAGTTGTCGGAGAAAGCGCTTTCGGCCTGGCGCGGACGTTCGATCGGCATCGTGTTCCAGTTCTTCCAGTTGCTGCCCACCCTGACCGCGGCGGAGAACGTCATGCTGCCGATGGACTTCGGCAAGCGTTGGCCTGCGCGCGAACGCCGACCGCGCGCACTCGCCCTGCTCGAACGGCTCGGCGTTGCCGACCAGGCCGACAAGCTTCCCGCGGCACTGTCGGGTGGGCAGCAGCAACGCGTCGCAGTCGCGCGCGCACTGGCGAACGCGCCGGCCATCCTGCTGGCCGACGAGCCGACCGGTAATCTCGATTCGCGCACGGCGCAAGCCCTGCTCGAAGTGCTTTCGGATCTGGTGCGTGAAGGTCAGACTGTGGTCATGGTCACCCACGAGCCCAGCGCGATCCGCCACGCGACGCGTGCGGTGACGCTGGCCGATGGACGCATCGTGGAGACCGCGCATGCCGATTAGTCCGCGCTGGCGCAAGATGCTGCGCGACGCCTGGCTGCACAAGGCGCGCACGCTGCTCGTGGTGCTCGCGGTCGCGACCGGGATGATCGCCGCCGGCGCCTTGCTCGATGCCTGGGCGCTGGTGCGGCGCGTGACCGCCGAAACCTATCAAGCGAGCCATCCGGTATCCGCCACGCTGCATGTTGACGCGGTCGATGACGCCCTGCTCGCGCAGGTGCGCGCGTTGCCGGCGATCACGGCCGCCCGCGCGCGCCGCAGCGTGTTCGCGACGGTCGAATCGAATGGCGCACGTCTCGTCGCCGAACTCTACGCATTGCAGGATTTCAGCGCGCAGGATATCGGCAAGCTGCAACCCGAACGCGGCGTGTGGCCGCCGCGCGATGGCGAGATCGTCCTCGAGCGATCCTCGCTGGATTTTTCCGGCTCGGGCCTCGGCGAATCGCTCGCCCTGCAGGTCGGAAAAAATCCGCAGCATGCGCTGCCGGTGACGGGAATTGCGCGCGATGTCAGCCTTCCGCCCGGCTGGATGGATCACATCGTGTATGCCTTCGTCACGCCGGCGACTCTGGAAACGCTGGGTGTCCCCGCAACGTTCGACGAGATCCAGATCGTCGTGCGCGATGCCGCGGCCGATCGCGACGCGGTGCGGCGCATCGCCTACGAGGTCAAGGCCCTGATCGAACGCAATGGAAAACAGGTCGGCAAGGTCGATGTGCCGGTGCCCGGGCAACATGCGCACGCCGCGCAGATGGATTCGCTGATGCTGACCCAGGGCGTGTTTGGCCTGCTCACCCTGCTGGTCTGCAGTTTCCTGATCGTCAACCTGATCACCGCGATGCTCGCCGGGCAGACGCGCGAGATCGGCGTGATGAAAGCGCTCGGTGCGGGGCCGCGCCAGATCGGTGCCATGTATCTGGTCTTCGCCCTGTTGCTAGGGGTGCTCGCTTCGACGATCGCGCTGCCCGCGGCGATTGCAATCGGACGTCCATACGCGGCGTTGAAAGCCGACATGCTGAATTTTCCGATCGCCGGCTACGCGATTCCGTGGTGGGCGATCGCGTTGCAACTCGCTGTCGGTTGCCTGCTGCCGGTTGCGGCTGCGGCGACTCCGGTCGTGCGCGCCTGTCGCATGCCGGTGCATGCCGCGCTCAGCGATCCGGGCATCGCCGCCGAGCGCGGCGGGTTTTATCTGCGTCGCCGGATCGCGATTCCCGGTATCGGCCGACCGCTGCAGCTGTCGATCGGCAACGCGTTCCGGCGCCGCCAGCGCATGCTGTTGACCCTGCTCGCGCTGGCCGCAGGCGGTGCCGTCTACCTCGGCGCCGACAATCTGCGCAGCGCGGTGCGCGGGTCGGTGGATATGCTTTTTTCCAGCCAGCACTACGACGTCGTCTTGCGCATGGCCACTGCCTATCCGGCCGCGCAGATGGAGACTACCGCCGCGAATGTCGAGGGCGTGGAGCGGGTGCTGGCGCTGGCCAGCGCAAGTGCGACGAACACGCATGCGGATGGCATACCCGGCAACGCGTTCACCGTGGTCGGCCTGCCTGCCGACTCGCCGATGCTGGTCCCGGTGGTGAAGCAGGGGCGTTGGCTTGATCCGTCCGATCGCAGTGCGCTGGCGATCAGCCGCGCCTTGCTCAAGGACGAGCCCACGCTGACCCCGGGCGCGCAAGTCACCTTGCAGATCGACGGTCAAGCGACGCCTTGGACGATCGTCGGCATCGTCGAGGCCGGACCGCAGGCGCTCGCCTACGCGCCGCGTGCCGCGCTTGACGCCTTGCACGGTGACGATCGCGCCTCGACCCTGGTCGTCGCGACGGGCGCACATAATGCCGCTGCACAACTCGACGTGATCGCGCGTCTGCGCGCCGAGCTTGCCACCAAGGCCATGCCCGTCGCCAGCAGCCAGCTGCTCAGCGAGGCGCGTCGCGTCGTCGAGGATCACCTGCTGATGGTGGTCGAATTCCTCGGTGCGATGGCCTGGGTGATGATCGCGGTCGGCGGCATGGGTCTGGCGTCGACGATGAGTCTTGCGGTGCTTGAACGTACGCGCGAGATCGGCGTGATGCGCGCGATCGGCGCGCGCCACGGCGCGATCATGCGCATGATCCTGGCCGAGGGCATCGTCATCGCTGTTTTGGGTTGGCTTGTATCGCTGCCGTTGTCAGTACCAATGAGTGCGGCGCTCGCCTCAGCCTTCGGGCGCGTGATGTTCAGCCTGCCGACGCGCTATGCGCCCGGCGCTTTCGGCGCGTTGAGCTGGCTGCTGCTGATCGTGTTTGTATCCGTGCTGGCCTGTGTCTGGCCCGCCCTGCGCGCGACGCGGATTCCAACGGCTGCGGCGTTGAACTACCAGTAACAGGCCGGACGAAAACCCAAACGCGCAGCGCGATCATCAATCGACGCTGCGCGTGGCTATCCCTGGTGCGCGGTCAAATGATTCGCTGTGGATTACTGCGGCGGCTGATCGCCGCTGAATTTCTGCGCGCTCGCGCCTTCGACCGCACCGATCGTCGCACTGTCGCTGACATAGAGGTCGACCTCGCGCTTGAACGTGAGCTTGCCCTGCACGATCGCGTGCGGGCCGATCACGATGCGCGGCTTGTGCGAGGTACCCCAGTTGAGCAACGAATGATTCTCGTCGACGAAGATGCCGCCTTCGACGCGCGAATTCGCGCCGACCGTGATGTCGCCATTGACGGTTTCGATGCCGCCGCCGACATGCGCAGCGTCGAGCTTGATCCCGCCGTTGACGTTGGTCAGCTTGCCGGCGACGTCGGCGCCGTTGCCAAGCGTGATCGAGCCGTTCACGGTTTCCGCGGTTTTCGCCACCGTGGTCTTGCTGCCGAGCTTCACGCCGCCGTTGACCGTCTCGACGGAATCGACGCTGGAGCCCGCGCCGATGTCGACGCCGCCGTTCACGGTTTCCGCGCTGCGCGCATGCGCGTTCGCGCCGACATGGATGCCGCCGTTCACGGTGGTGAGTTTGCCGGCCGTGTTGCCGTCGGCGACCTGGATGCCGCCGTTGACCTTGTCGATATCGCCGTCGTCGGCGAATGCCGGTGCAGCGACGCCGAGCGTGAGCAACAGGGCGAATGTGGTGCGGATCATGGAAATCTCCCTTCTACAAGACGGAATGAGCGAGTTGCGCAAGTTGAGATGCGGCAAACGCCCTTGGGGTTTAATCGCAGCCGGCGATCATCGCAGGCGCCGGTCGAATTCCGCTACCATGCGCGTGATCAAACAGCGCAGGGAGTGGAGAAAGTCATGCCGGCACCGAAGCCTGTCTTGCTGCTGATTCTCGATGGCTGGGGCCATCGCGAGGAAGCCGCGAACAACGCGATCGCCCAGGCGAAATTGCCGAACTGGCGGCATCTGCTCGCCACCTATCCGCATACCCTGGTCGAAACGCATGGCCACTTCGTCGGCCTGCCCGACGATCAGATGGGCAATTCCGAAGTTGGCCACATGAACATCGGCGCGGGCCGCATCGTCTATCAGGATCTGACGCGCATCGACGCGGCGATCGAGGATCGCAGCTTCTTCACCAATCCGGCGCTGCTCGGCGCCTGCGCCGCGGCGAAAAACCATGTCCTGCATGTATTCGGTCTGCTCTCGCCCGGCGGCGTGCACAGCCACGAGGAACATATCTTTCGTCTGCTCGAACTTGCCGCCGCGCAAGGCGTTGCCCAGGTCGCCGTGCATGCGTTTCTCGACGGCCGAGATACGCCACCGCAGAGTGCGCGCGCCTCGCTGGAAAAGCTGCAGGCGAAATGCACCGCGCTTGGCAATGCACACATCGCGACGATCGGCGGGCGCTATTATGCGATGGATCGCGACCAGCGCTGGGAGCGCGTCGAACTGGCCTACAACGCGATCGCGGAAGGCGAGTCCGAATTCCATGCGACGGACGCGCTGGCAGCGCTCGACGCAGCTTATGCGCGCGGCGAAAACGACGAGTTCGTGAAACCCACCGTGATCGGCTCGACCACTGATGCCGGCGCCGGATTCGCCGATGGCGATGCGGTGATCTACATGAACTTCCGCGCCGATCGCGCGCGTCAGCTCACACGTGCGTTCGTCGACGAGGCATTCGCCGGATTTGCAAAAGTGCGCAAAATCCACTTGTCCGCATTTGTCACCCTGACCGAATACAGCGTCGATCTGGCGGTGACCGCGGTCGCCTATCGGCCGCAGTCGCTGTCCAATTCGCTCGGCGAATATCTGGCGTTCCTGGGCTTGCGCCAATTGCGCATTGCGGAAACGGAAAAATACGCGCACGTGACGTTCTTCTTCTCCGGCGGCCGCGAGCAACCCTACACCGGCGAAGAGCGCATCCTCGTACCGAGCGCGAAAGTGGCGACCTATGATCTCAAGCCGGAGATGAGCTGTCCCGAGCTGACCGACAAGCTTGTCGCGGCGATCGCCGGTGGAAAATACGATTTCATCGTCTGCAACATCGCCAACGCCGACATGGTCGGCCACACCGGCAAACTCGACGCCGCGATCAAAGCCGCCGAAGCCGTCGACGCCGCACTCGGGCGCATCACCGCGGCGATCGTGCAAGCCGGCGGCGAAATGCTGATCAGCGCCGACCACGGTAACTTCGAACAGATGCTCGACGCCAACGGCGTGCCGCACACCCAGCACACACTCGGCCCGGTCCCGCTCGTCTACGTCGGCCGCAAGGCAATGCTCGAACACGGCGCCCTGCGCGATCTGGCGCCGACTGCGCTCGCATTGATGGGGTTGGCGCAGCCGGCCGACATGACCGGCCATTCACTCGTCCGCTTCGCTTGAGATTGCTCGCGCTGTTCGACCTTTGGTCGTGGCTATGGCGCAAGCCAGATAGCATCGGCACGCGGCAGGGGCCCCGTGTAATACAGCGTCTTAGCTTTAGCTCGTCATTCCGGCGAAAGCCGGAATCCAGTTTCTCGCTTTTCGCTCTTTCGAAAGCAAAGGCTTTCACTCGCCTGCGGCGAGCGAGTTACTTTTGCCATTGCGCAAAAGTAACCAAAAGGCTAGGCGCCCGACGCGGTGTTGTGCTGCGCGTCAGCGCAGCACAATGCCCTGTGCTTCTCGGCTGCGACGGGGTTCGCTTGATGTACATCCATGTACATTCGCTCACGCGCGCGCCTCGTGCGCGCGCCCCTTCGGGCATTTACCGCCGCAGCCTGCGATGCTCGGCACCGCGAAGGCCGCCGTTTCTTCCACGAACACGTCCATCCTTGGACTACGCCGCGATGGCGTGGCTAGGGGGAAAAGATCAAGGGCACGGCGTGCGCCGCTTTGCTCTTGATCCGGGTCCCTCTTTGGCGCGGCGAGGGCACGGCGGAAATGTCCGTGAGGAGGGCGCGCCTGAGGCGCGCCCGTTCGCGAATGGACATGGATGTCCATCAAGCGAACCCCGCCGTGCGCTCGCGGACTCGGAGCGCGCAGCGCGCAGAGCGCGGCATCGGGGGTGCATTTCTTTTGGTTACTTTTCTTTGGGCACACAAAGAAAAGTGACCCGCTCGCCGCAGGCGAGTGGAAGCTCTGCTCTTGAACACCGCAAGAGCCAAAGACACTGGATACCGGCTTTCGCCGGTATGACGAGCAAAACGATCGCCGCGGCGATTATCCTCGCCCTCGGCGCAATGCTGGGAATGAGCCAGGCGCGTGCCCAAGCCGACGCCACCCAGCACACCACGCAAGAGGCGCAAGCCAAACAAAAACTCGACGACGTGCGCGCGGAAATAAAAAAAATCAGCGAAGCGCAAAAAGAAATCGCTAGTCAGAAGAACGATGCCGATGCCGCGCTGCGCGAGCAGGAGCTGAAGGTCGCCGCCAGCGCGAAAGATCTGCGCGTGATCGAGCAGAAACTCGTGGCGCAGCAGGACAAGCTCAGGGATCTGGAAACCCAGCGCGATGCGCTGAACGTGAAACTGCAGTCGCAGCGCGAGGCGCTGGCCGCGCTGCTGCGTTCGGCCTACGCGCTGGGCAACAACGAGGAGCTGAAGCTGCTGCTGGCGCAGGAAGACAGTGCGGCGATCGGACGCATGCTCGCGTATTTCCGTTATTTCGAACACGCGCGCATTGGCGAAATCGACAATCTGCTGAACAGTCTGAACGCGCTGGCGCTGGTGCAAAGCGCGATCGATCAGGAAACTGCCGAACTCAAGGCGTCTCGCGACGAGCGTGCAACGCAGGCGCAGATGCTCGATGCGGAGCGTACGCAGCGGCGTGCGCTGCTGGCCGATCTGGAGACTCAGCTGAAGGATGAACAGACGCGCCTCGCCGCTCTGGGCAAGGACGAAAAAGGTCTCGTCGATCTGCTTGAAAGACTGCGCGACGTGTTCGCCGATATTCCGAAACAGCTCGCCGGCGCGGAACCCTTCGCCCAATTGCGTGGTCGATTGAACTGGCCGGCGCGCGGCAGGATCATTGCCCGCTTCGGCGTCAAGGAAGGCCAAGGCAGCGACCGCACCAGCAACGGCGTCGTGATCGCTGCGGCGGAAGGCAGCGAGGTGCACGCAGTTTCGCACGGGCGCGTGGTGTTCGCCGACTGGATGCGCGGCTTCGGCCTGCTGCTGATCGTCGATCATGGCGACGGTTTCCTGAGCCTGTACGGCTACAACGAAACCCTGCTCAAGGATGTCGGCGACTGGGTCGGCGCGAACGAGACCATCGCCAGCAGCGGCGTCAGCGGCGGGCAGAAAACCGCGGGCGTGTATTTCGAGTTGCGCGCGCAGGGCAAGCCGGTCGATCCGCGCGCGTGGCTCAAGCCTTGATTGTCGGCGCGCGCGGCCCTATTGCGTTTAACCTGATTGCTGCGCTTGCAGCCCTATAATCGAACGTGTTTGCTGAGCCTGAAAGGATCGCGCTTATGTCGGCCAAAATCGTAGTCGCCACGCTTGCCCTGCTCGTCGCGCCGTGCGCGTTGGTTGCGGATGACGCGAAACCGGACGCGCCGGCCGTCGCTGCGGCGCCAGCGCAGAAGCCGGTCAATCTCGACGATATTCGCGCGTTCGCCGCGGTGTTCGGTCTGGTCAAACAGGCCTACGTCGAACCGGTCGACGACAAGACCCTGATGCAGGCGGCGATCCGCGGCCTGCTCGGCAATCTGGATCCGCACAGCGAATATCTGGATGCGAAGGCGATGGAATCGCTGAGCGAGGACACCAGCGGCAGCTACAACGGTCTGGGTCTGGAAGTCATCAACGTCGACGGCGCGCTGCGCGTCGTCGCGCCGATCGACGACACGCCGGCCGAGCGCGGTGGCATCAAGCCCGGCGACATCATCGTGCGCATCGACGGCAAGGCGATCACGCCGGAAACCTCCGCCGCGGCGGTCAACCTGCTGCGCGGCAAGATCGGTACCTCGGTCACGCTCGGCGTGCTGCACGAGGCAGCGACGGTACCGGTCGATATCAAACTCACGCGCGAGGTGATCAAGGTCGCCAGCGTGCGCGGACGCTGGGTCGAACCCGGGTACGTCTATCTGCGCATCGTGCAGTTTCAGGAAGACACCGGCAGCGAAGTCCGGCGCAAGCTCGCCAAGCTGCGCGAAAAACAGAGTGCGTTGCACGGCGTGATCCTGGATTTGCGCAGCAACCCCGGCGGCCTGCTGACATCGGCGGTGGAAGTGAGCGACGAATTTCTCGACAGCGGCATCATCGTCACCACCAAGGGGCGGTTGAAGGAATCCGACCTGAGCTTCAACGCCACGCGCGGCGATCTCGCCGACGGCGCGCCGATGGTCGTACTGGTCGACAACGGCACCGCATCGGCCGCCGAAATCGTCGCCGGCGCGCTCAAGGACAATCACCGCGCGCTGATCATGGGCCGGCGCACCTTCGGCAAGGGCTCGGTACAGACCGTGTTGCCGCTCGACGACACGCACGCGGTAAAGCTGACCACGGCGCGCTACTACACGCCGAGCGGCATCTCGATCCAGGCGGCCGGCATCCATCCGGATATCGAGTTGGGCGATTTGAAACTCGTCGTGCGCGACTCGGAACCGAGCCTGATCACCGGCGAGCGCGACCTGCCTAATCATCTGAAGGGCGACAACGAAGTTGCCGAAGACAAGGCCAGCGCGCACAGCAATGTCGACGACTACGCGTTGACCGAGGCGCTCAACGTGCTCAAGGGTTTGGCCTTGCAGCGCAAGCCTGTGCCTGCGGAAACCGCTACTCCGGTGCCGGCGCCGAAAAAAGGCTAGTCGGCGGACGGCAGCGAACGCCGGATCCAGCGGCCGGCGCAGTACTTATTTTCCACCGCGCTGTGGCGGCGCGATCGGGAATGGTGTAACCACTCGTTCCCCGCTCGCTGCGTCGCGGATGCTCAGCGGCCCGCGCTTTTCGACTTCCTCGACGCGCACGATGCACTGGATCGGCAGATGCAGCACACGGGTGTGCTTGAACTCCTCGCGCAGGCGTTCCTCGGTCGGGTCGATGAGCACGCCGTCGCCTTGCTGATCGAACAGGATGTCGCCGATCTCGGTGAATCCCCACAGCGTGCTTGAGCCGACATGCTGCGCGTACAGTTCGAGCGTTTTGCCCTGGCTGAGGAAGGTGACTTTGTATAGTTTTTTGCTTTTCATGCGCGCATTGTCACACGACCGATAGTGCGAGGCGAGAAGGTTCTATTGTCGCAATCGCCGGGCGATCGCCGGGCGCGAGATCAGCGCAAAGACTATACCGATCGCGAAGCCGACGATATGCGTCCACCATGCCACCGCCGCGCCGAAGGCCGGGCCGACGAAGGTGAAGGCGACCTGCAGCAGCGCCCAGAAGCCGATCAGCAGCGGTGCCGGCACGCGCACGAACTCGAGGAACATGCCCAGCGGCAGCACGAGGCCCAGGCGCGCGCGTGGAAACAGACCAAGGTAGGCGCCGATAATCGCCGACACCGCGCCGCTGGAACCGACGATCGGCGCATTCGCGCTGGCCAGGATGAAGGCCTCGGCCAGATTCGCCAGCGCGCCACCGACCAGGAACAGGAAGAGAAAGCGCCAGGGCCCGAGCGCTCGCTCGGCGGGTACGCCGAAAATCATCAGGAACAATAGATCGCCGCCGAGGTGCAGCCAGCCGGCGTGGATGAACAAGGCGGTGACGAGGCGCAGCCAGCGCAGCTCGGACAATTGCTGCAGCAGCGGCACATGCGCGTCGAACAACCAGGCCGGCACCGTGCCCCATTGCCGCACGAATTGCACGCGCGCGGCTTCCGGGGTGAAAGCCAGCCAGAGAAACAGCGCCACGCAACCGCTGATGATGACGAATGTCGCCCACGGCGGCGGCGGCTTGCGGCGCCTGTCGACCTGTACGAACACGGCAGTTCCTCAACTATTCCGCACGTCAGGAGCCCGGACGTGGCATGAAGAAACGCTGACCATGGAATTCGAGAACGACGCCGTTCGCGCGGATTTCGCGCAGGGCGACCGTATCCTTGATCGTGTCGCCCTCCACTTTGCGCTCGCCGTCGACGACGACGAAACGTCGCGCCGTGTCGGGCGAGTACACCTGCATGCTGATCAGGATCTCGGGCAGGTCCTTGCGCACGCTGTAGGGCATATCGTCGATCGACGGCACCCCGGGTGCCTGCACCGGCTGACTGGCTGTCGGCGCAGGCGGGGCTGCGGAATTTGTCGCTGTCGAGGCAGCTGGCGGCGCTGCCGCGGTCACGGTCGGCGCCGGTGTCGAGGCGGGTGTCGGCATGGTCGTCGGGGGAGCCGCATTCGGCGCTGGCGCGGACGACGGCGGTGCAACGTGTGTTGCAGTCACCGGTGCGATAGTCGCCGTCGCCGGTAGGGGTGTGCCAGTGGCTGCGGGCGGCGCCGGTCTGGACACGACGGGGCGCTCAGCGGGCGCGGGGTTCGAGCGTTGCGCATCAGCAGCGGACGTGCCCGCGGGGATATTGGACGGCGCGCCGCTCGCTCTGATCGCGGAGTTCGTCGCAACATTGCCGTCGACCGTGGCCGGCTGCGAACGCAGCCACCACCAGCCGCCCGCGGCGACGATCGCGATCGCGAGCAGGAGCCACGGCAGCGGACTGCGCCGGCGCCGGCGCGCCGTGAACGGCGTGCCCAGATCGGGCGCCTCGCCGAGGCGACGTTGCGATTCGGATTTCTTCAGAGCTTCGAGTATCAACGACATGTGGGGTTCCGGTGTATCGGCGTTTGCGCAATCCGCGCGCCAGCTGAGACTATCTTTACACTTTTATACTATTGCATATCGCCACGGCGCCTGCCGCGCCGATGAAAGTAAGGTTTTCGACATTCACTGCAGCGTGCGCGCCAGATGCGGACCGGCCGGATCGAGCGCCGACAGCGCGAACAGCGTTTCCGGGCCGACGATCGCGTCGGGCTTGATGCCGTACGCGGACTGCAGTTTGCGCACGCGCTCGTCCAGCGTCGCGTCGAAAAACGCCGGCCCGGCGTCCGCGGCCTTGCCATCCATGCGCGCGAGCTGGGTCTTGATCCAGGCCACGCCCGCGCCGGCGTCGCCGTTGTGCAACCTTGCGGGTACCGCTTCGGGCAGGCGCCACAACGCGATGAACTCGCCGTTCCACACTTCGCCGAGGCGCGCCTTGTCGAGTGCGAGACTTTCGCCGGCGAAATCGAGCCTGACCTGATCGCCTGCCGCGCCTTGCAGCAGCGCGTAGCCCCGCACGTCGTCCTTGGCGAGCAGCAGGATCAGCGGCCGGTCGAAGCGCGCGAGCTGTTCGATCGTTGCGTGTCCGCGCAGGCAATCCAGGCCCGGGAACACGACCGGTTGGCAGCGCGTCGCGTCGCGCACGGAAATGTCGCTGGAATTGACCTGCCAGCGCGACAGGAGTTGCGTCCATGCGGCCAGTTCCGAATCCGGATTGCGCTTGAGCGCGGCAAGCAGGCGCTGCTCTGCGATTTTTCCCGGGTCGGGTTTTGGCGCGACCGGCGCCGCTGCCTTGGCTGCCGCGGCCGCGACCAGGGCGGCTTGCTCTGCGCTTTGACGTTGCGCAAGGTAGCCACCCGTAACAGTGGCCAGCCCGAGCACGACCAGTGCCGCCGCGGCCCAGCGCCCGTAGCGATACAGCCAGTAACGCGTCGTGCCGGGCAGGGTTTCGTCGGCGGCGCGATCGATCAGACGCTCGCCGATCGTGCCCTGTTCGCGCGCGTAACCGGCCATCAGCGCGCGATCGCCGATCACATTGATCAAACGCGGCACACCGCCCGAACGCTTGTACAGCGCGCGCAGGGCGAGGCGCGAAAACGGTGAGCGCGCTGAACCGGCGACGGCGAGGCGATGGCGCGCGTAGGCCTCGGTTTCGTCGCGATCGAGCGGGGTCAGGTGATAGCGCGCGGTGATGCGCTGGGCAAGCTGGCGAAGTTCGGTGTCGTTGAGTTTTTCGCGCAGTTCGGGCTGGCCCAGCAGGATGATCTGCAGCAGCTTCTGCGTCGGCGTTTCCAGATTGGTCAGCAGGCGTATCTGCTCGAGCGATTCGGTCGACAGGTTCTGCGCCTCGTCGACGATCAGCACCACACGCAGGCCCTGCGCATAGGCGTCGAGCAGATAGGCGTTAAGCGTATCGACCAGTCCCTTGAGGCTGCCTTTCTTGTCCGCGATGGACAGATGCAACTCGTCGCAGATCGATTCGAGCAGCTCGATCGGCGACAGCTTCGGATTGAGCACGAGCGCGACGCGCGTGTTCTCCGGCAACTGCTCGAGCAGCAACCGGCACAGCGTCGTCTTGCCGGTGCCGACCTCGCCGGTCAGCTGCACGAAACCGCCGCCGCCGCCCTTGCCGACGCCGTAGAGCAGGTGCGCGAGCGCGTCCCGGTGGCGCTCGGAGAGAAACACGTAGCGCGGATCGGGGGTGATCGAAAAGGGGGCCTCTCTGAGGCCGTAGAACTCCAGATACATCGGGCTACTTTACCCTGTGTGGAGTAAAAGTTTGTAGTTCGCCCAGCGCTGATGCAAGCAGATGGGAATGGGAGCAGAATCTGCTTGGGGGTCGGTTGGCGGCGCGCTGAGACGACTCGCGCGCTGGACCGAACCGTTTGCACAAGGCAGCGACTTGCATGACCACGGCACGCGTCGACAAGGTAATCGCGACGAATTTTGGCGCCCTGCGCACGAAATACGGTGCCGGCCTTGCGCGGATCCACACGGCCCTTGCGGCTCTGGTAGCGGCGGACAAGGCGCGTGGAATAGCGACTCGGGTTATCGCGATCGACCACACCGGCGCGATGGCCAGGGTGGGCGGACGCGCGGTCACGTCCGCGTCCAACCCGAAACAGAACAAGGCCGCGATCGATGCGATCTACAAGGCATTGACGCCGGACTATCTGTGTCTGCTCGGCTCCGTCGATGTCATCCCGCACCAGGATCTCACCAATCCGGCCCTGGGCGATGGCGACGCATTGGTGCCCAGCGATCTGCCGTATGCCTGCAACCACCCCTACAGCGACAAGGTCGCGAATTTCATGAAGCCGACCCGCGTCGTCGGCCGCCTGCCGGACCTGACTGCCGGCAAAGACCCAAGTTACTTGGTCAAGCTGCTCCACACAGCGGCGAAGGCGACGAGTTCGCCCGCGAGCAGGTACCAGGCGTACCTCGGTCTCACCACGATCTCATGGCACGCATCGACCCACCTCAGCCTGGCGAACATCTTCGGCAACGCCAAGGATTTGCACAGGGTGCCGCCGACGGGGTCGCCGAAGGGGCCTCCCTGGCGTTCCATCGGACGTCTCGCGCACTTCATCAACTGTCACGGTTCATCCGCCGATTTTCATTTTTACGGCAAGCGCAGGGAAAAGTTCACGATCGCGCACGACGCCACCAAATTGCACGGCGTCAAACCCGGCACCGTCGTCAGCGCCGAATGCTGCTATGGCGCCGAGCTCTACGATCCAGCACGCGCCCAAGGACAGGCCGGCATCTGCAACACCTATCTCGGACTCGGCGCGCACGCGTTCTTCGGCAGCTCGACGATTGCCTACGGACCGAACACGGGCAACAGTCAGGCCGACTTGATCTGTCAGTATTTTCTGCAGCGCGTGTTGCAGGGCGCTTCGGTCGGCGAAGCCACCTTGCTCGCGCGTCTGAGCTTCATCAAGCAGATGTCGGTGGCCGCCCCCACCGATCTGAAGACGCTCGCACAGTTCAACCTGATGGCCGATCCCTCCGTGCATCCGGTTGCGGCGCCGCCGATGGGTCATCATGATTCGATCATCGCGGGCAAGAAAGCATCCGCGAGCAAACCCAAATCCGCCGCACCCGATCTCGACGTGCGCACCGCTTCGCGCGCGCAGCGCCGCCGTCACCTGGCGGCCTTGGGGTCGGTGCTCAGTTCTACCGTCGCTACGGTCGAGACCGATTCGCGCCACGCGGCGACCGGCGGCATCGCCAAGCTCCTGCAACGCGAATTGCACAGCCAGGGCGCCAGTGACCATTCGATTTGCGCGTACGCGCTGAATCCGCCCGAGGCCGTCGAAATGTCCGCGAGCTTCGGCCTTGCCGCGATGAAAAGCACGACCGCCACCCAGGCACGCCGGATATATACTGCGATCGGCAAGCTGCCGAAGGGGCAGCATCCTTTCGACCGCTACTGCGCGATCGTCGCGCACGAGATGGAACGCGGTCTGGCATTGGAGCGGCTGTACAGCCGATAACACGTGCAAGCGACCGGCAACGTCATCCGCAAACGCATCGCGATCGGCTCCAAGAGCGAGCGCGACGCAGTCCTGTTGCAAACCCGCGATCAGGAATATGTCCTGCGCATCGTCGGCGCCAACCCGTTCCAGGATCCGCGCCTCGACGCCCTCGTCGGCAAGCGCATTTGCGCGCAGGGCGACGTGCATGGCAACGCATTTCTGATGACGGAGTGGCGGGAAGACGCTGCGCGCTGACCTCGCTTTTTCGCTTTGCTCGTCATTCCCGCGTCTTAGCTCTAGCTCGTCATTCCTGCGAAAGCAGGAATCCAGTGTCTTTTCTTTTACTGTTCTGCTTAAGAGCAAAAGCTTTCACTCGCCTGCGGCGAGCGAGTCACTTTTGGCATTGCCCAAAAGTAACCAAAAGGCTAGGCGCCTGACGCGGTGTTTCGCTGCGCATCCACGCGCAGCGAAATTCCCTGCGCTTCTCGCCTGCGTCGGGGTTCGCTTGATGTACATCCGTGTACATTCGCTCACGCACGCGCATCCTGCGCGCGCCCCTACGGGCATTAACCGCCGCAGCCTGCGATGCTCGGCACCGCGAAAGGCGCCGGGTTCTGCTAACCCGTCCATCCATGGACTACGCCGACGACGCGTAGGCTGGGCTGACAAGCCCAGCGTGCCCCATCTTCAATCGACAATTGTCGAAGAACAAAGCTATCGCATGTCTCTTGAATGCTGGGCTTTGCAGCCCAGCCTACGGGCTTCGATGTGGGCCGCAAGACAAAGTTTAGTTGCCTAT
>NZ_DATBQK010000021.1:0-36922 GCF_036560865.1 Rudaea sp. | reverse complement strand
CTGGTTCGCCGACGACACGCCGAAACGTTTCGAAGCCTACGGCTGGCATGTCGTGCGTGCTATCGATGGTCACGATCCGGCCGCGGTCGAGAACGCACTGGTCGCAGCGCGCGCGCAGCGCGACAAGCCCAGCCTGCTGTGTTGCAAGACCGTGATCGGCAAGGGCAGTCCGAACAAGGCCGGCAGTCACGATGTGCACGGCGCGCCGCTCGGTGCGGACGAACTCGCGGCGACGCGCAAATCGCTGAACTGGCCGCACGCTGCATTCGATATCCCCGACGCGGTCTATGCGCAATGGAACGCGCGTGCCGAAGGTGCGCGCATCGAGGCCCAGTGGCAGCAGCGTTTCGATGCCTACGCCAAGGCCTTCCCGCAACTTGCCGCGGAGTTCAAGCGCCGCATCGCGGACGAACTGCCGGCCGACTGGAAAGCCTTCGCGCGCGCGAAGCTCGCCGAAGTACAGGCGGCGATGCCGACGATCGCCACGCGCAAGGCTTCGCAGAATGCGCTCGACCTGCTCGCGCCGAAACTGCCCGAGCTGCTCGGCGGCTCCGCCGACCTGACCGGTTCGAACCTGACCAATTTCAAGGGTTCCATTGCGGTGCGCCGCGACGGCAGCGGTCCGGCGTTCGGCAACCACATCAACTACGGTGTGCGCGAATTCGGCATGAGCGCAGCGATGAACGGCATCGCGCTGCATCGCGGCTATATTCCCTATGGCGGCACTTTCCTTACGTTCTCCGACTACAGCCGCAACGCGATCCGCATGGCCGCGTTGATGCGCCAGCGCGTTATCTTCGTGCTCACCCACGATTCAATCGGCCTCGGCGAAGACGGGCCGACGCATCAGCCGATCGAACATGTCGCCAGCTTGCGCATGATTCCGAACCTGCGCGTGCTGCGCCCCTGCGACGCGACCGAAACGCTGGCCGCGTGGATCGCCGCGATCGAGCGCATGGACGGCCCGACCTGCCTGATCCTCACGCGTCAGAATCTGCCCGCGCAACCGCGCACGCCCGATCAGGTCGCGATGATTGCGCTCGGCGGCTACGTGCTTGCGGATGCGCAAGACGGCAAGCTGGATGCAGTCGTGATCGCGACCGGCTCCGAAGTTGCGACCGCGGTCGCGGCACGCGCGGCGCTTGCCGTGGAAAATATACAAGTGCGCATCGTATCCATGCCGAGTATCGAGACTTTCGATGCGCAGCCCGCGGACTATCGCGAACACGTGCTGCCGCGCGGCGTGCCGCGGCTGGCGATCGAGGCTGGCGTCAGTGCGCCTTGGTATCGGCTGGTCGGCGACGGCGGACGCGTGATCGGCATCGACCGTTTCGGCGAGTCCGCGCCCGCGCCGCAATTGTTCGAGTTGTTCGGATTCACGCCGACGAATGTGGCGGCGAATGTGCGCGAGTTGGTGGCGCGCTCCGTCAAGGCGCTGCCGTGAGCGGATTGCTTCCAAGACCGCTCGGTGGCTTGCCGCCGAGGCAAGGCGATGGGGTTTCCAAAGGGGAGAAGCGCAGCTCTCCTCTTTGTACGGGCAAGTTCCGTGCGGTGCTGTTCGATCTCGATGGCACGCTCGTCGACACCTTGCCGGATATCGCCGCGGCGATGAACGGCGCGCTCGAAGAATTCGGCCTGCGCACGCTCGATGCGGCGCAGGTCGGCGCCTTTATCGGCAAAGGTCCGCGCGTACTCGCGCGGCGCGTACTGGACTCGCAAAGAACGCTGGGCGCGGACGCACGTGAGCACCTGGTCGAGCCGCTGCTCGCGGCATATCTGCGCCACTATGAAATGCAGATCGGCAAGCGCGGGCAGATTTTTCCCGGTGTACTCGATTGTCTGCGTGAGCTGTCGGCACGAGGGCTCAAGCTCGGCGTCGTCACCAACGCGTTGCAGCATCTGGCCGAGGCGATCCTCGCGCGTTTCGCAATCGCACCGTACTTGCAGATCGTCCTCGGCGGTGATCGCGTGAGCCGGCACAAACCGCACCCCGAGCCGTTGTGGGAGGCATGCCGCGCGCTCGACGTCGCGCCGCATCTGGCGCTGATGGTCGGCGACTCGTCGAACGACGTGGCCGCCGCGCATGCCGCCGGTTGCGCCGTGGTCTGCGTGCCGCATGGCTACAACGAAGGCCAGCCGACGCATGCGCTCGGCTGCGACATCATCGAGGATTTCGCCGCGCTGCCCGCATGGGTCAGCGCGCAGGAACGGCGCTCGTTTGCGCTATGCAGCGACGACACAAACTAGCATTCACTCAGAGGAAACGGTCATGGCATTTATCAGTCTGCGACAACTGCTCGACCACGCCGCCGAAAACAACTACGGCGTGCCGGCGTTCAACGTCAACAATCTCGAACAGATCCACGCGATCATGCAGGCGGCGCAGGAAACCGACAGCCCGGTCATCCTGCAGGCCTCGGCCGGCGCGCGCAAATACGCGGGCGAGCCCTACCTGCGCCACATGGTGCTCGCGGCGGTGGAAACGCATCCGGAGATTCCACTCGTGCTGCATCAGGATCACGGTGCCTCGCCGAGCGTGTGCCAGCAGTCGATGCGCTCGGGCTTCACCTCGGTGATGATGGACGGTTCGCTGCTGGCGGACCAGAAGACGCCGGCCAGCTACGAATACAACGTCGACAACACGCAGTTCGTCGCGCGCATGGCGCACGCGATCGGCGTCTCGGTCGAAGGCGAGCTTGGCTGTCTGGGCTCGCTCGAAACCGGCATGGCCGGCGAGGAAGACGGCGTTGGCGCCGAAGGCACGCTCGATCATTCGATGCTGCTGACCGACCCGGATCAGGCCAAGGATTTCGTCGAGCAGACCCAGGTCGACGCGCTCGCGATCGCGATCGGCACCTCGCATGGCGCGTACAAATTCACGCGCCAGCCGACCGGCGATATTCTTGCGATGGATCGGATCAAGGCGATCCACGCGCGGATTCCGAACACGCATCTGGTCATGCACGGGTCGAGTTCGGTGCCGCAGGAATGGCTCGCGATCATTCGCGAATACGGCGGCGACATCAAGGAAACCTATGGCGTGCCGGTTGAGGAAATCCAGCGCGGTATACAAAGCGGCGTGCGCAAGGTGAACATCGATACGGATATCCGTCTGGCGATGACCGGCGCAATGCGCCAGGTGTTCGCCACCGATCGCAGCGAGTTCGATCCGCGCAAGGCGCTCAAGGCAGCGACCGCGGCGGCGAAGGATATCTGCAAGGCGCGCTTCATCGCTTTCGGTTGTGCCGGGCAGGCGTCGAAGATCAAACCGCTGACGCTGGAGAAGATGGCGGCACGGTATCACTAAGACAGCGGACGAGGAAGTAAGAGATTGAACCACGGAGAACACGGAGAAAAGCGTCAACGGAAAAAGAGACAACGTAATCTCGTTTTCTTTCTTCGTGTACTCCCAGCTCTTCTCCGTGTTCTCCGTGTAACGCTTGTGATTATTGTGGTTCAACAATGCTGCGCGCCCTGATCTTCGACGTCGACGGCACCCTGGCCGATACCGAGCGCGACGGCCATCGGGTCGCGTTCAATCGCGCCTTCTCCGATGCAGGACTCGACTGGCATTGGGATGTGCCGCGCTATGGCGAACTGCTGCAGGTCACCGGCGGGCGCGAGCGCCTGCTGCATTTCATGCAAAGCGACGCGGCGGAAATTGCGCAGGGCGATCGCGATGCGCTGGCGCGCGACCTGCATGCGCGCAAGACCGTGCACTATCTGCACATGATCGATGCGGGCGTGGTGAAATTGCGCCCCGGCGTCGCGCGCTTGCTCACGGAAGCGCACAACGCCGACCTCGTCCTCGCGATCGCGACGACGACCACGCGCGCCAATGTCGAAGCCCTGCTTGCGCACGCTTTGCCTGCCGGCGCCTTGTCCTGGTTCGCCGCGATCGGTGCGGCGGAAAACGCCGCACGCAAGAAGCCCGATCCCGGCATTTACGAATATGTGCTGCGCAAGATCGGCATCGCCGCGCAAGATGTTCTCGCGTTCGAGGATTCCGAAGCCGGGCTCTGTGCCGCGCTGACCGCGGGGCTGCGCACCGTGGTCACGTTGAACGAGTACACCGACGATCAGGATTTTACCGGCGCGCTGTCCGTGCTCAGCGACTTCGGCGAAGCAGAGGCACATGCAATGGTGATTGCCGGTGCCCCATTGAATCGCGGCTATGTCGATCTGGCCCAGTTGCGCGCCTGGCAGGCGCGACAGGATTAATTATTTCTTGTGCTTGTCCGCCTGATGCTGCAGATCCGCGCGCATGCGCTCGTTGATGTCCTCGAACTGGCGCGTGAGATCGGCGCACGCCGGTTTCGGCGCTTCGCACAGCGTCGCCATCGCGACGGAGACGACGCCGGCCTTCTCGTGGATCGTGCGCTTGACCACGGCCGGATTGGCCGCGTGGTCGGGCGGGGTGAACGACCAGAACGCGCCAGCGCCTGCATCGGCGACGATCAACCAGCCGTCGTCCTCGCGGCTTTGCACGTCGGTGCGCTGACTCAATACGGCGCGCGCTTGGGCAACGGTTGCATAATCGATCGCGTCACCTGCAGCCAGCGGCGGCGCAGGCGGCGGCGTCGGCTGAGTTGGCGCAGGCGTGATTGCGATCGGTGCGGTTGCGACCGGTGCAGCCGAGGCCGGCGCGGTCGCGGTCACCGCAGGTGCGGTCGATGTCGATGCCGGTTTGTCACTCGCATCCTTGCCGCAGGCGGCCAATACGAGCGGCAGCGCAACCACAAACAACGAAAATCGCTTCATGTCATATCCCGCGAGGCTGGACATCACAATGTGTCTCCGCCGGAGGAAATCGCCTGCTCGAGCTTGTCGCCTAGCGGACCGATTTCGTCGACCAGCCGATCGAGTTCGTCCGCGCTGAGCAATTCGTAGGGGCGGTTTTCGCACAAGTGCAGATATGGCGAGCCGTCGAGATCGTTCACCGCAAGATAACCCATACGTTGCTCCCAGTTGAAGCGCAGGCAACGCTTGGCGTCCACGCCGGTGAGCGGGCCGATCGGCGTGGAGATGCGCAAATAGTTGCGCCCGGCCTCATCGTCGAGTTCGGCCAGATACATGCCCTGATGACGTTTGTCGCCATCGAGCGCGAGGTCGAAGCAGATCAGATACGGATCGTTGATGCGCAACTTGAAACGCGCATGGATATGCGAACGGACTTCTTCGAAGGAATGCACGGGCGGCTCCGTATTGGCTGGCACGTATGCTACCTTGCGCCGGCCATGAAGTCAGTCAAGGCCGACCTCAAACCCGAATACGGCACAATCCGGCGCACAATCGCGGCGATTCCGCGCGGGCGTGTGGCCAGTTACGGTGAAATCGCCGCGCGCGCGGGACTGCTGCGGCGTGCGCGTCTGGTCGGGCGCGTGCTGCGCGAGGCGGGTGCGGCGGCGAAGCTGCCTTGGCATCGCGTATTGCGCGCGGACGGCCGTTTCGCCTTCGCGCCGGGCAGCCGCGGTTATCGCGAACAACGCGCGCGCCTGCTCGAGGAAGGCGTCGTGGTGAAGAGTGGCCGCGTCGATCTCGCGCGCTTTGGCTGGCAGCGCGATCTGGACGCGGAGATCTGGCGCTTATAATCTTTTCCAAATCCGACGAGCCTGCATGCAAAACCTTCCCCCAGTAACCCGTGCCCTGTTGATCGCCAACGTTGTCGTGTTCGCGCTGCAGCAATTCGGCGGCGACTATCTTCTGGTGCACTACGCGCTGTGGCCGCTCGGCGATCCGCAGTGGCTGCGCATGGACAACGGCAATCCGGTGCGCGTGGGCTTCGAGTTGTGGCAGGTGGTTACCTACGGATTCCTGCACGGCGGCTTCGCGCACATCGCGTTCAACATGTTCGCGCTGTGGATGTTCGGCGGCCCGGTCGAGAACGCGCTCGGCACACGGCGGTATACTTTTTACTATTTCGTCTGCGTGATTGGCGCGGCCTGCGCGCAGCTCGTGGTGATTCATTTCTTCAAGCCGGGCGATTTCTACCCGACTTTGGGCGCTTCCGGCGGCATATTCGGCCTGTTGCTCGCGTTCGCGATCATTTATCCGACCGCTCGCATCGCGTTGTTGTTCTTCCCGGTGCCGATTCCCGCACCGATCGCGCTGATCGGCTACATGCTGATCGAACTCGTGCTCGGCGTCACCGGCACGCAGGAAGGAGTGGCCCACTTCGCCCATCTCGGCGGCGCAGCGGCGGGGTTCGTGTTGCTCCGTTTCTGGCGCGCGCAGGCGTTGCGCCAGCGTTGACGGCGCTCACGCCCGCGCGCTGGGGGCGCGATTTGTTAGGTCTTCGTTACCTGAATCGGCAGCAACGACGCGCGGCGCAGGACAATGCGGGCGCAACGAAAAACGTGTAAGGTTTCCTGGCCTCAGCGCGCTTAACACCCGATCAACGGGAAGGAGATCATGAGCATGAGCAACGATCCAGGCAAACCCGATTTTTCCAATGTTCAAGGCGGCTCGTCGACCGTGCCGGCGCCGAAGCCGGACTTCAGCAATGTGCAGAGCGGAGCGAGCACGGTCAGCGCGGCAGCGCAGACCTACACCGTGGTCGGCGGCGACAGCCTGTCGAAGATCGCCAAACATTTTTACGGCGACGCCAATCAATGGCGGCGGATTTTCGAGGCCAATACCGACAAGATCAAGAATCCCGATCTGATCCATCCGGGCCAGGTGCTCACCATTCCGCCCGCGTCTTGACCCAGTTCCGCAGCAACCAACACCGTATCGACGGCATACAACAGTAAAAGGAGAGGTTTGAACATGAGCGAATTTCATAGCCGTACTTCGTTGACCATCGTGCTGGCAAGCGCCCTCGCGCTGGCCGCCTGCGGCAAGTCCACGCCGCCGCCCGCATCCGCGCCGGCGACACCCGCACCAGCGTCTGCGCCGGCAACACCAGCGCCGACTGCGGCGCCCGCTCCGCAGGCCGCTGCGACGGAAGCCGCGCCAACCTATGTCGTGCAAATCACCTCGGTCACGCTGGCCAATGCCGTGGATGCGGGTGGCCACGTAGCGGCGCCGATGACCACGTTCACGCCGAAGGACACGATTTACGGCGTGGTCGCCGCCAATGCCGGGAAAGCCAATGCGTCGATCACTGCGCACTGGACGTACCAGGGCGGCCAGTTGGTCAGTGAACAGGTGCAGACGCTGAAGGATCTCGGACCGAATATCAGCGAGTTCCACATCAGCAAACCGGACGGCTTTCCGGCCGGCACTTACGCGCTGGACATCCTCGTCGACGGCAAGTCGGTGTCGACCACGAGCTTTAGCGTGAAATAAATCGTCGGTACAGGACGCAAAAAAGGGCGCGGAATTCCGCGCCCTTTTTGTTGCGACAAAAAAAAGTTCGTCGCCAGCCTTACCAGATCTTCACCTGCACATCGTCGCCGCGCACCATCGGGCTGCCGGCCTTGCAACTGAACGCCTGCGCGAACGCGGGCATGTTCGACGGTGCGGCGATCGCGCGGAAGGGTCCCGGCGCGTGCGGGTCGGTATTGAGCGACACCTTGGCGTTTTCCGGCAGGATGTTGGTGCGCCAGATGCGCGCGAAGTTGAGAAAGAAACGCTGGTCCTGGGTATAGCCGCCGATCTTCGACTTCGCTTCCTGCGGATTCTTCTTCAGTGCCATTTGCAGCGCGTCGAACGCGACATTGAGTCCGCCCAGATCGGCGATGTTTTCGCCGAGCGTGAGCTTGCCTTTCACGTGCAGGTCTTCGAGCGCGACATAGCCGTCGAACTGCTTGACCAGCTTGTCGGTACGCGTCTCGAACTGCTTCTTGTCCTCGTCCGCCCACCAGTTGAGATTATTGCCGTGGGCGTCGAACTGGCTCCCTTTGTCGTCGTAGCCGTGGGTCATCTCGTGGCCGATCACCGCGCCGATGCCGCCGTAGTTGAGTCCGTCGTCGGCCTTGGCATCGAAGTAGGGCGGCTGCAGGATCGCGGCCGGGAAGGTGATTTCGTTTTTCAGCGGGTTGTAGGACGCATTCACCGTCTGCGGCGTCATGCCCCATTCGGTCTTGTCGACCGGCTTGCCGATCCTGCCGACGCGCCAGTCGTGATTGAACTTGCTCGCGGCGATCACGTTGTCGACGTAGCCTGCGCGCGTGATGGTCAGGCCGGTCCAGTCACGCCATTTGTCCGGATAGCCGATCTTCGGCACGAAGGTTTCCCATTTGTCGATGGCTTTGCGCTTGGTCGCGTCGCTCATCCAGTCGAGCTTCTCGATGCGCGCCTTGAGCGCGACGCGCAGGTTCTGCACGAGTTCCTGTGCGCGCTGCTTGGATTCGGGCGGAAAATTCTGCGCGACGTAAAGCTGCCCCATGGCCTGGCCCATCTGGCCGTTGACCGCGTTGAGCACGCGTTTCCAGCGCGCTTCCATTTCCTTCTGGCCGCGCAGCTTGTGCTGGTTAAAATCGAAATTTTCTTCGACGAAGGCCTTGCTCAAATACGGCGCGGCTTCGTCGAGCAGATGGAAACGCAAGTACGCTTTCCATTGATCGAGCGGCACATCGGTGAGCATCTTGTCGAATGCGGTGAACCATTCCGGATGCGACAGCGAGAAGCCCGGCGCATCCTTCACGCCTTGCGCGGCGAGGAATCGCGTCCAGGAAAAATGCGGCGTGGCCTTGTCGGCGTCGGCGACGCTGACGTAGTGATACTGGTTCTTCGGATCGCGTGCCTCGATCGGCGACAGCGAGGCCGTCGCGTCCTGCGTTTCCAGCGCGAGGATCCACTGCGCGTCTTGCTTGGCTTCGTCCGCCTTCACGCCGGCGAGGGCGAGCGTCTTCTCGATATGCCCGACATACTCGTTGCGGATCTTCACATAGTCGGGTTTGTCTTCCAGGTAATACGCGCGCTCGGGCAGGCCGAGGCCGTCTTCGCCCGCGTAGCCGATTACCATGCTGGAGTTCTTGAAATCCGGGTAAGCGCCGAAACCGAAAAATCCGGGCAGGCCGCGCGTGTGGGAGTCGGTCAGGTAGGCGGTCAGATCGCCGACGCTCTTGATCGCCGCGATTTTCGCCAGCTCCGGCTCGATCGGCGTGACGCCAAGTTTTTCGATCGCCGCTTCGTCCATGCCGGTCGCATAGAAATCGCCGAGCTTCTGTTCAATCGTGCCCGCCGCGGGTTTGCCGTTCGCGGCGCTTTCGATCAAGGTACGCTGCGCCTTGAGGCTCGCCTCGCGCAGCTCGTCGAACGTGCCCCAGCGCGTGCGATCGGCCGGAACCGGATTGGCCGCGATCCACTTGCCATCGACAAAATGATAGAAATCCGCGCACGGATCGATCTTGGTGTCGAGCGAGGCCGGGTCGAGATTGCTGCTCGGCGGCGTCGGTGCGGCGGTGACGCCGCCGGTCAAAGCGAGTGCGGTGGCAAAACTCAGCGGCCGCAGAATGCGCTTGGCCATGGTTGGTTGCTCCTGTGGAAATTTGGATGAACGGGAAAAATAGGCGGCGCCGGTCGGGCGCGGCAGTGCAGAAAGTCACGCTCAAAAAAAGACGGCCGGGTGGGACCGGCCGTGGGGAGTCACGCTTGGAAAAAGGAGACGATTCTGTGGTGTGAGACTAGCGCGTGTGCCGCGCGCCAGCCTGTGCCAGAAGACATGGCATGGTCCAGTCGGCGGCTTGGACAGTCAGGGCAGAGAAGGCGGCGGGGAAAGCAGCAGCAGGAAAAACGTGATCGCAGACATGGCGTCAATGCGGCAGCGCCGCTGCGCGGGCAGGTATCTCCGGCAGCTTGTCCGGGCCGGCGGCGCCGCCGGAGAGGATGAACGCCATCGCCTGGTCCACGCTCCAGTCGGTCGCGATCAGATCCTCGACCGGTACGATTTCCAGATATCCGCCGGTCGGGTTAGGCGTCGTCGGCACATACACCGCGGCCATCTCCCGCCCGCTGTCGCTGATGAAGGTGCGGGTGACAAAACCGATCGTTTTCAGGGTCGGCGCGGGAAAGCCGATCAGCACCACACGCTGGGTCGAACCGGGTTTGTTCTGCATCAGGGTCATCAGCTTCTTGCTGCCGCCGTAAATCGTGTGCACGAGCGGAATGCGCCCGATAAGGCGTTCGAACGCCGCCAGCAGGCGCTGGCCGAACACGAAGCGCGTGGCAAAACCGACCAGATACAGGGCCACGATGGTGCCGACGAAGGCGATGATCGATTGCAGCCATTCCTGGCTCAGCCACTCGGTCGCGTTGGGAAACACCGTGCTCAGCAACGCGAACGTGCCGACCACCGCAGGCGCGCCGACATGCGTCAGGAAGCTGAAGATGAACTTGAATACCACCCAGGTCAGCCAGAGCGGGATAAAGGTCAGCAGGCCGGTGATCAGGTAGCGTTGGACGTAGAGACGGGGCATGGATTCGCGCGGCGAGCGGGCAGTCTGAACATGATAGCTGTTGTATACGGGAAAAAGCGCAGGTATAAAGGGCCCAGGGGGAGGCCGCATTACCATGCAGCACAGCGATCTTGCGCCGATTGCGACGGCGCCAATCACGTCCAACGACACGATCGCGGGGCCGCGCCCCGTCGTCGTCACGCTGATCGGCGTGCCCGGTGCGGGCAAGCGCTCGGTTGCGCAGGCACTGTACGAAGAACTGGGCCTGCGGCGCATCGATCGCGAAGCGATCCGCGACGCCCTGTTTCCGTATTGCACCTACTCGTTTGCTGAAAAGCGTGCCGCGTTTCGCGGTGTGCTGCTCGCGCTCGAGATCAATTGCCTGCTCGGCGAATCCAGCGTGATCGACGGCATGACGTTCGCGCGCCGGCCGGACCTCGAGCGTGTGGATCAGGTGATCCGGCAATATGGCTTCCTGTCGGTCCCGGTGTTTCTGGACTGCTCGACCGAAGTGGCTAGCGCGCGCATCGCGCAGGAAATTGTGCTGCAGCCGCATCTGGCGCGCATGCGCCGGCCCGCAATGGTCGCCGAGGCGCGCGCGCGCTTCGATACGCCGCCGCCCACTGCGCTACGCGTCAATGCGGATCTCGCGCTCGACGATGTCGGTCGGACGGTGGTCGCCGCGGTGGAGAAATTGCGCGTCGGTTAGCGGCCGGCTTCAGGCCGCCGCGGTTGCCGAAGCGGCGGTGGGACCCTCAGCGAACGAACGCCGCCAGGCGACCCAGCCGTTTACGCAGAGCAGCAGGAAGATCGCGTAGAGCACGGCCGTCAGATAGAGGTCTTTGCTGATGTAGACCGGGATCGAGATCAGGTCGACGACGATCCACAGCGCCCAGTTCTCCAGCGTCTTGCGATTGAGCAACACCTGCGCGATCACGCTCAGGCTCGTGATCACCGCATCCCAGAACGGCGCGGCGCCGTTGATGCGGATCAGCACTTGCTGCAGCAGCGGCACAGCGATTAGCGCGATTGCGGCGACGAGGATCCAGCCGCGCAGCGAGAGCCGCGATACTGCAAGCGCGTGGTGCTCGCCGTCGCCGGCGAACCAGCGCCTCCAGCCATACACGTTGAGCGACAGGAACATCGCCTGCAGGCCGGCGTCGCCATACAGTTTCTTGTCGGTGAACAGCAGCAGGAAGGTGGTCGTGTTGACGATGGCCAGCGGAAAATTCAGGACGTTCTGGCGTGCGGCCAGCCAGACGCAGGCGACACCCGCGACGAAGCCGATGACTTCGGCATTGCTGACCGGCGTGTTGAGCGCGCTGAATGCCGTGGCGCCGAGAAAGTCGGCCAGCGCGCTCAGCATGGGAACGGATTCGAACCGGCCGCGTCGGCGCGCTTACGGCCGGCGCGCGAGTTCGGAATTGTCGCGCGTGACCGGCATCAGGTCCTTCTTCGAGACGCCGAGCCAGAGCAGGATCGGGTTGGCGAAGAAAATCGACGACAGCGTGCCGATGACGATGCCGATCAGCATGGTCAGCGCGAAACCCTCCACGACCGGGCCACCGAACAGATACAGCGCGATCATCGTGATCGCGGTGAACAGCGCGGTGATGATCGTGCGCGACAAGGTCGAGTTGATCGCCCGGTTGAGTATTTCGGCCGGTTCGGCCTTGCGCGAGGAACGGAACAGCTCGCGCACGCGATCGAACACCACGACCTTGTCGTTGATCGAGTAGCCGACCACGGCAAGCACCGAAGCGAGTACGGTCACGTCGAATTCGCGGAAGGTGATCGCGTAGAAACCCAGGGTGATGATGGTGTCGTGGAATTCGCTCGCGATCGCGGCGATCGCGAAGCGCCACTCGAAGCGGATGCCGATGTAGATCATGATGCCGATGATGACGAAGATCACCGCGACGATGCCGTCGCTCTTGAGTTCCGCGCCGACCGCCGGGCCGACGAAGTCGGTGCGCTTTTTCGTCACGTCGTCGCGTTTGACCTTGAGCGCGGAGATCACGCTGTCGGCGATCTGGTCGGCCTTCTTGGTCGACTGGCCACCAGCTTCGGCAGAGCCGCCCTCGCCAAGCTGCAGCCGGATCGCCACGTCGCGCGCGCCGCCGACGCTGACCACCTGCGCATTGTGGAAGCCGGCGGTATCCAGTGCCGCGCGCACGTCGCCGATGTCGACCGGCTGCTGGTATTCAGCTTCGACCAGCACGCCGCCAGTGAAATCGAGCGCGTAGTTGAGGCCGTGTACGGACAGCGCACCGATCGAGATGATCAGCAGCAGCGCCGAGACCGCGAGGCTGACCTTGCGCAGGCGCAGGAAGTCGATCTTGCTGTGTGGGTTGAAAATTTCCATAAGTATACTCTTGGTTTTCCCTTCTCCCACTGGGAGAAGGTTTGTTCGTTATACCGACAAGGTCTTGAGCTTGCGCCCGCCGTGAATCAGGTTGACCACGGCATGGGTGACCGTGACCGAGGTGAACATCGAGGTCAGGATGCCGATCGCCAGGGTCACGGCGAAGCCCTTGATCGGACCCGAGCCGAACAGGAACAGGCCGAAGGATGCGAGCAGGTGGGTGACGTTGGCGTCGAAAATCGTGGCCCAGGCTTTTTCGTAGCCGGCCTTGATCGAGGCCAGCGGCGTGGAGCCGTTGCGCAACTCCTCGCGGATGCGCTCGCAGATCAGCACGTTCGCGTCGATCGCCATGCCGAGCGTGAGCACGATGCCGGCGATGCCGGGCATGGTCAGCGTGGCCTGGAACATCGACAGCACGGCGACGAGCAGAATCAGGTTCAACACCAGGCCGATATCGGCGATCAGGCCGAACAGGTGGTAGTAGATCAGCGCGGCGATCAGCACGGCGGTGAGGCCGATGAGCACCGCCTTGACGCCCTTGGCGATATTGTCGCGACCCAGGCTCGGGCCGATCTGGCTTTCCTGCACGATGTCGACCGGCGCGGCGAGCGAGCCGGCGCGCAGCAGCAGCGCAAGCTCGGCCGCTTCCTTCATGCTGCCCAGACCGGTGGTCTGGAAGCGCGGGCCGAATACGCCCTGGATCGTCGCCGCGGAAATGACTTCCTGGGTTTCCTTGAACGTGCGCACTTCCTTGCCGTCGACGATCTGCGTCTGCGGGATGCGCTCGATATAGACCACGCCCATGCGCTTGCCCACGGCCTGTTGGGTGAATGCCAGCATCTTCTGGCCACCCTTGGCATTCAGGCGCACCGACACGGCGGGCAGGCCGTTCTGTGGATCGGGCGCCGCGGTGGCATCGGCGAGTTCAGCGCCGGTGGCGATGACTTTCTTCGACAGGATGATCGGCACGGGTTTGCCGTCGGCACCCGGATTCTGCATGTAGTACAGACGCGATTCGGGCGGCGCGTTGCCGCTTTTCATGATTTCGCGCGCACCCTGATTGAACGGCGCGGCCCCGGTCGCGACTTCATCCACGGCGCGATATTCCAGCGTCGCGGTCGCACCGAGAATCTTCTTCGCCTCGGCCGTGTCGTGCACGCCGGCGAGTTCGACGACGATGCGGTTCGCACCCTGCTGCTGGATCGTCGGCTCGGAAACGCCGAGCTGGTTGACGCGATTGCGCAGCGTGGTCAGATTGCTGGCGATCGTGCTACGCGCCTGCGCCTCCACGGTGGTATCGCGCACCTTGGCGATCAGTGCGTAGCTGTCGGCGGTAGTGGTGCCGTCGACGAGTTCGAGCGGCGGCTGGTCGCCGAGCTTCTCCGGCTGGTTCACCTGTTTGGCGATGATATTGCCGGCGGTCTTGCGGTCTTCATCGGATTTGAGCGTGACGACGATGCCGGTCGGCGTCGCATTCACCGACTCGTAGCGGATTTTCGCGTCGCGCAGCGCCGTGCTGATGTCGTCGCGAAAGCGCTGCTGCATCTTGTCGAGCGCGGCCTTTTGATCGACTTCGAGCAGGAAATGCACGCCGCCTTGCAGGTCGAGACCGAGCGGCATCGCGTTCGCACCGATCGCGCTCAGCCATGACGGCACGGTCGAGGCCAGGTTCAGCGCGACCGTATACTGATCGCCCAGCTCGGTGCTGATGGCGCTCTGCGCCTTGCCCTGCGTTTCGCTGTCGTTGAGGCGCGCGAGCAGGCGGTCGCCGTTGATGTCGACGCTCTTGAACTCGAACTTGTTCTTCTGCAATACGCCAAGCACCCTCTCTTTGAGCGCCTCGTCGACGTTGCCGCCGCGGTTCGCCGACACTTGCACGGCAGGCAGGGGGACGAAGACGTTGGGCAGCGCGTAGATCACACCGAGCACGAGCAGGACGGCGATCAGTGCATATTTCCACTTTGGGAATTCGTTCATTTAATTCGCTCTTGCGCCGCGCGGCATCCACGGCGGGTTGTTGCATTCGTTCTTTTCGATCGCGCTCGACGGCGCGATTCGATCGGGTGAGGTTTCAGGTTTGGCCGCGTCAGGCGGATTTCAACGTGCCCTTGGGCAGCACCATCGACACGGCGCTTTTCTGCACCTTCACGCTCACGCCGGAGGAAATCTCCAAGCCGATGAAGCTGTCGCCGAGGTCGTCGATGCGTCCGGCCAGACCGCCGCTGGTGATGACCTCGTCGCCCTTGGCCAGTGCGTCGACCATCGTGCGCTGATCCTTGGCGCGCTTCATCTGCGGGCGCAGCATGAAGAAATACATCGCGACCATGAGGCCGCCGAAAAGCAGAACGTTGGGCAACAGGCCGGGTTGCTGAGCGGCGCCGCCAGCGGCCTGTGCATAGGCACTAGAAATAAGAAAATCCATCGGTGTTCTCGTGTTGTGGCGGCGCAGACGGCGTCTGCGGGGGGCCGGAAAAAGGCCGCAAATTATGGCACACACAGGGCTGAGGGCCTAGGGCTGAGGGCTGAAACCACGACGCATCTGAAATTTTTTTGATCTTCAGCCCTCAGCCCTCAGCCCTCAACTCAAGCTCTCAGCCCTCGCCCCTGATGCCATGGCGGAATAGAATGCGTGCCCCAGCCCACAAGAGTTCCGCATGGACACCACGCAAACCCGCGCCAGCATTTCCGACCTTTGGGACAGCCAGATCGTTCCGCAGCTGGTCGACTACATCCGCATTCCGAACAAATCGCCGATGTTCGACAAGGACTGGGCTGCGCACGGATTCATGGACAAGGCGGTCGCGCAGTTGTCGGGCTGGGCCTCGGCGCAAGAGATTCCCGGGATGACGGTCGAGGTTGTGCGCATCGAAGGCCGCACGCCGCTGATCTTCATCGAAGTGCCCGGCAGCGGCGACGATTGTGTACTTTTATACGGCCATCTCGACAAGCAACCGGAAATGACCGGCTGGGCCGCACACCTCGGGCCGTGGAAACCGGTGATCGAGGACGACAAGCTCTACGGTCGCGGCGGCGCGGACGACGGCTATGCGATCTTCGGTTCGCTCGCGGCGATACTCGCCCTGAAGCAACAGAACGTCGCGCACTCACGCTGCGTGGTGATGATCGAGGCTTGCGAGGAATCGGGCAGCTACGACCTGCCCTACTACGTCGATCATCTGGCCGCGCGCATCGGCAGGCCGTCCCTGATCGTGTGTCTGGATTCGGGTTGCGGCAACTACGAGCAGATGTGGCTGACCACCTCCTTGCGCGGCATGACGGGCGGCAACCTCACCGTGCGCGTGCTCGATGAGGGCGTGCATTCTGGCGATGCGTCCGGCGTGGTCGCGTCGAGTTTCCGCATCCTGCGCCAGTTATTGTCGCGGCTTGAGGATCAGGACACCGGCAAGATCGTTCCGCCGCAATTTCATGCCGAGATTCCCGCACAGCGTCTCGAACAGGCGCAGCGGTCGGCCAAGGTGCTTGATGAGGAGATCTTTTCGAAGTTTCCGTTTGTCGAAGGCATGCACCCGGTGTCGAGCGACCTCGGCGAACTGGTGCTCAACCGTACGTGGCGGCCGGCGCTCGCGGTCACCGGCATCGACGGCATTCCACCGCTCGATTCGGCGGGCAATGTGCTGCGTCCATTCACCGCGGCGAAACTGAGTCTGCGTCTGCCGCCGACGCTGGATGCGAGCAAGGCCGGCGCGGCGTTGAAGACGCTGCTCGAAAGCGATCCGCCTTACGGTGCCAAGGTCACGTTCGATCTGGAAAAAGCCGGCAGCGGCTGGAACGCGCCCGCGCTCGCGCCGTGGCTCGAACAATCGGTCGATGCGGCCTCGCGCGAATTTTTCGGGCGGCCACCCGCGTACATGGGCGAGGGCGGCAGCATTCCGTTCATGGGCATGCTCGGTGAGAAATTTCCGGGCGCGCAGTTCCTGATCACCGGCGTGCTCGGTCCGCATTCGAATGCGCACGGGCCGAACGAGTTCATCCATATCCCGACCGGCAAGCGCGTGACGATGTGCGTGGCCAAGGTGATCGCCGATCACTACATCGCCAGCCAGCAGGGATTGACGACGGGTGTCGCCGCATCGCACGCGCACAACGTCAAAGGCGGCGATGGCTGCTGCGACTAGCACACGCATCGCGATCCACACTGCGCGCGACGGCATGGCTTGAAATCCTGCCGCGCAGCGCTACTTCTTGCGCATGGATGCTGCAATCGTTGCCGTACTCGATCAGGGTCTGCCGCACGACTCCGCCTGGGAGTCGCGCGGCGAGAATCAGCGCGCCGAAGCGCAGGCGCTCGATGCGTACTCGCAGATTGTCACGCGCGTGGTCGACGAAGCCGCCGCGGCGGTCGTCGCGATCACGATTCACGAGCGCGTCAATGACAAGGGCAAACGCATCCACGGCGGTCAGGGTTCCGGATTTTTCTTCACGCCGGATGGTTTGATCCTGACCAACTCGCACGTCGTGCACGGCGCGAAACGCATCGAGGTCGCGACCGTCGCCGGCCGCATGTTCGCCGCCGATCTGATCGGTGAGGACGTGCATACCGACATCGCGCTGCTGCGCGTGAGCGGCCACGAAACGCACGCGCATGTCGCGCTCGGTTCGGCGCGCGAGTTGCGCGTCGGCCAGCTCGTCGTCGCGATCGGCAATCCGCTCGGCTTCGATTGCACGGTGACTTCGGGCGTGGTCAGTGCGCTTGGCCGCAGCCTGCGCGCGACAACCGGACGCCAGATCGACGATGTGATCCAGACCGACGCGGCGCTGAATCCGGGCAATTCCGGCGGACCTTTGCTCGATGCGCAGGCGCGCGTGGTCGGCGTGAATACCGCGATCATCGCGGGCGCGCAGAACATCTGCTTCGCCACCTCGATCGACTCGGTCGCCGAAGTGATCGCGCAACTGATGCGTCATGGCCGTGTGCGCCGCGGCTCGATCGGCGTCGCCGCGCAGAATATGCGGCTGCCGCAGCGCTATGTGCGCTATTTCGGACTCGAGCAGACAACTGCGGTGCGCGTGATGGAAGTTGCGCACGGTGGCCCCGCCGCGCAGGCCGGGCTCGAAGCCGGCGATATCATCATTGCGTTCGACGGCGAGGCGATTCGCGGCATCGATATGCTGCATCGGCGCCTCGACGAACGCAGCATCGGCAAGCAGGCGAGCCTCGCGCTTCTACGTCGCGACCGGCGCATCGATTTGATGCTGACGCCGGTTGAGTTGAGCTGATTTTTGCGAGGCAGAGTCTGCGCTACGGCCGTTCAGGCAGAATCACTTGGACTATCTTCCGCGACGAGCGTCGAGACTCAAGTTTCCCGCGCCGAATGCGACGACCTGCAGCAGGCCGCCGGCCATCGCGAGATTCTTCATGAAATGTATCATCTGGTTCTGATCGGCAAAATGGTTGTGAAAGGAAAGAGCGGCAGCAATCGTGAAAAGCGCCATGATCAAGGCCACGATGCGTGCCTGGTAACCAAGCACGAGCAGAACGCCACCGCCGACCTCGACCAGGACGGCAAGGGCATATCCGACGACGGGCAAGGGCAGTCCGGCTGCCGCGATATAGGCTTGGGTCATTGCGGGTGCGGCAATCTTGCCGATGCCGCTGAAGAGAAAGATGGCGGCGATCAGCAGGCGGCCAAGAGCCGCCGCCGAGGGTAGTTGCTTGTTCATGATTTTCTCCTTATTTGAATACCGGCGGCCATTGCGCCGGGTTATCAGCGCGTCGCGGGAATCTTGAGCTTGCCATAGCGGCAGGAACTGCGCACGCGGCCGCCGCAGGCCTTGACCGAAAGATTGTCCTTGTCGACGCAGATGCGCACTTCCTCAAGCTCGTTGCCATCGTGGCATTGCACGCTGATCATCGTCTCGTCGAGTCCCGGGTTGACGTCGGCAAAGCCTTGCACGATTTCCGCTGCGCTCAGCGACGGCGATGCTTTTGGCGTAATCAACGCGGGCGGAATCTTGATGCGCGAGAAGGCGTCGTCGGCGAGAGCGAAATAGGCCTTGGCGTCGAGCCCGGTGCAGGCGCCGTGCGTCTGCCACTCGTGTTCGATCAGATGCCGGCTCGGCATGATCGCGAGCGTGTGCGCGATCGTTTCCTCGCTCGGCCCGGCGCCGTTGCTGCTGCAGTGCTCGGGCCAGCTGCCGTTGCGGTTCTGCGGCCACAAGCCGTGCAGCACGAAGCCGTAACCCTTGCTGCCGCATTGCTGCGAATCGTCGGCATGCGTTTCGCAGTAACTCGGCGACCACGACAGCGAGACGAGGTAATAGTCGAAATGACCCGGCCTGGCATCGCTGCGGTTGCCATGACTGCGCGCATCGGCCAATGTCGTGGCCAGCAGGGCGAGCAGCAGCCCGAGCAGCCCAAAGGAAATCGATTTGACCAAGGACTTGCCGAACATGCAGCCTCCAGGTATCGCGGGAATGAACGTCGAGCGGCGATGATACGGGCAGGGCAGCGCTCGCGGCAAACGCAGCGCGTGAACGACGTATTTGGCGAATACGCGGATCGCGCTATGATTCGCGTTCCCTTGGCTTCGATCGGCATACGACCGATCCGCACCTGACGAGTTCACATGACCCGACGCATCATCCGGCGCCAGTCGCCGATTCACGGCAACGGCGTGTTCGCCGCGAAAGATCTGGCCAAAGGCATTCCCGTCATCGAATACCGCGGCCGCCGCCTCACCCACACGCAAGCCAATCGCATGTACGCAAACGATGTGGATTCAGGTCACACGTTTTTGTTCACGCTCAACGAGAAATATCTGATCGATGGCGGCGACGGCGGCAACGACGCTCGCTGGATCAATCACGGCTGCGCGCCGAACTGCCAGGCCTGGGTCGTCGAGAACAAGCGCGGCGACAAAAGCCGCGACCGCATCGTGATCGAAACGCGGCGCGCAATCCGCGAGGGCGAAGAGCTGACCTACGACTACGGCATCACGCTCGAAGAACGCCAGACCCCGCGCCTGAAGAAAATCTGGGCGTGCAAATGCGGTGCGCAGAAGTGCACGGGCACGATGCTCAGGCCCAAGCGGGGCTGAAGGTCGGAGCATGTGGATTGAGAGATACACGGCGTTTCCTACGTAAAAGGCGCGGAATAGCGCCGAAGCGAGGCTAACATGGCAAATTGAAGCGAGGGTTACCGGGTGGCCGGGCCCCGGAGAAGCGTAGCGTTTGCAGCCTGCGGAGCGTACCGATAGACTCGGAGAGGTAATACGCGGTAATTGGCCGTCCAATCGGTGCGCGGCGACAAAAACGCAATCCACAAGAACGACTGGGGAGATCGATGAACCAAGCTTCGCGCAAGGACTTCGTGCCCACCAACTACGGTGCGCTCACTACCCTCGTTACGGTGTTCTTCTTTTGGGGGTTCATCGCTGCCGGCAACAGCATCTTTATCCCGTTCTGCAAGCACCGGTTCGCGCTCGACCAGTTCCAGTCGCAGCTCGTCGACTTCGCGTTCTACACAGCCTACTACGTTGGTGCGCTCGTACTTTTCGTCATCGGCTCGGTGAGCGGCAAAGACCTTGTCGGTAAGTGGGGCTTGAAGAAGAGCATCGTGTTCGGTCTGCTGTTCTCGGCGCTAGGCGCGGCGGTTATGATCATCGCGGTCAATGCGAACACGTTCGCCGGTATGCTCGGCGGCTTGTTCATCGTCGCGCTCGGTTTTTCGCTACAGCAGACCGGCGCGCAGCCGTTCACGATCGCCCTCGGCGATCCGGCTACCGGCAACAGCCGCGTCAACCTCGGCGGCGGTGTCAATTCGTTCGGCACAATGATAGGCCCGCTACTAGTCGCGTTTGCGCTGTTCGGCACGGCGGCCAACATCACCGATGACCAGATCATTGCGCTGCCGCTGAGCAAGGTCGTCATTCTTTACAGCGCGATCGGCGCGCTGTTCATCGCTGCGGCCGCGCTGCTCGGCCTGTCGAAGAAAGTGCCTGCTGGCATCAGCGACGAACCGATCGAGCACGCGAACAAGGCGTTGCGCACGCTGCTGGTCATCACTGGTCTGCTGCTGGTCGTGTTCGTGCCGTTGTTCAACACCTATCGCAACGCCGAGGCCAGCAGCCACCAACTCGAGATCGAGCGCATGTACCTGCTGTTCGCCGCGCTCAGCATCGTCGTCGTCGGCCTGCTGTTGTCATACCGCAGCGCGACGAAGGCCGCCGAGGGTTGGGGCGCGATGCGCTATCCGCAGCTCGTGCTGGGCATGCTCGCAATCTTCGTCTATGTCGGCGTAGAGGTCGCGATCGGGAGCAACCTATCAGAGCTGCTCAGGCAGAAGGAGTTCGGCGAATACAGCGCCTCGCACGTCGCTCCATTCATCTCGATGTTCTGGGGCAGCCTCATGATCGGCCGCTGGACCGGCGCGATAAACGCATTCGACATGCAACGCTCGATTAAGAAGTTGCTGACCTTCGTCGTGCCGCTGATCGCATTCAGCCTGATCCTCGGCACCAATTTCGTCGCCGGCAAGGATGTGCAGCCGCTGCTCTGGTACATCATCTGCGTACTGTTGCAGATCGCCGCGTTCTATGTCTGCGACGACAAGCCCGCCCGCACGATGCTCGTGTTCGGCATCGCCGGCATCGCGACGATGCTGCTCGGTCTGTTGACGACCGGCACGGTCGCGGTCTATGCGTTTCTCAGTGGCGGCCTGTGCTGCTCGATCATGTGGCCGAGCATATTCGCACTCGCGATCGCTGGACTTGGCAAGTACACGACGCAAGGTTCGGCGTTTCTGATCATGATGATCCTCGGCGGTGGCATCATTCCGCCGCTGCAGGGCAAGCTGTCTGATATCCTTGGCATCCACTACTCGTTCATCGTGCCGGTGTTCTGCTTCAGTTATCTCGCGCTGTTCGGTTTTCTTGTACGCGGTGTTCTTTCCCGGCAGGGTATCGACTGCGACCAGACCGCCGCCGCTGCGCACTAGTTCTGTCGGGTTCAGCGCAGCACGCGCCCGATATCGCGATCGCCGATCATGGCGATCGCAGCCTGCACGCTGGCCGCATCGCTGGCCGCATCGAAGCCGATGCGGAAATGCAGCTCGCCATCCGGCGTGCGCGAGGAATGGATCGAATTGAGATTGATCTTCAGCGTCTCGAACACCTGCAGCAGCGCGCGCAATGAACCCGGACGATCCAGTGGCAGGAACACGCTGACGAAGGCCGGCGAGGCGAGGTCGCCGAGCAGATACCCCAGGCGCTCGAATTCGTAGCTGCCGTCGGCGAGCGCTTTCGCACCAAAGAAATCGCGTGTGTCGTCGAGCAGGCGCGCACGCATCGCCGCGCGCGCGGATTCGTCGCCGTTGCGCACGCAGTCGCGCAGGAAATCGATATGCGCGGCGAGACGTTCGAGCATCGCGCCGATATGCGGATTCTCGAACTGGATGTCCTGATAGATCGCCGGATTGCTCGCGAGCATGCGCCGCGTGACCACGCCGTCGAGTTCGTAGCCGACGGTGCGGAATGGCTGGATCGCGTCGAGACCGCCCAGATCCGGTGCGAACTCGCGCAACACCGCGGCCTGTGCCATATGCGTCGCGTGCACCATGCCCTGCACGAGCACCATGATCTGGTCGTGCCGCGCGGGATCGGCGCGCACGCAATCGGCTTCCGTCGCGGCGATGAATTCTTCCAGCCACGCGCGCCAGGCATCGATGCGCCCTTCGCACACCACCATGACGCGACCCTTGAGCGTCGGCGTTTTCGGCGGCGCAGTCATCGGATGCAGGCCGACCACTTCGGCGTGCGAGAGCAGCATCGCGGCGACCGCCGCAGATTTGATCGAGGTCAGGTCGAGCCACAATTTGCCGTGCTCGCTGCCGTTCGCAAGCTTCACGTACTCGGCGATCAGCGCGGGCGTGGCACGAATCGGCGCGGAGAAGATCAACACATCGGCCCGAGCGATCAAGTCCGCCGCTGCAAGCGCTTCGTCGCCCGCCGGATCGCGGCCAATAACGCGCAGGCCCATGCGCGTCGTGAAGAATTGGCGCAGCCAGCGGCCGAACGCACCTTGGCTGCCGACGATGCCGATCACGGGCTTGGAGTAAATCGCGGCGGGCGGGCGTGAACTCATCGGTATGCGCGGAGCGTAGCGGCAGGCAGGGGATCATAGTTGCCGGGGCGCAAAAGGCGAAGCGCGAATTTCAGAAAAGCGTAACGAGGCGCGCGTACCTTTGATCGGTCGCACACCTGGCGGGTAGAATCTTCGCGACATGGGTGGCACAACACGACATTCCGCAATTCCAATGCCGAAGGAGATCCGATATGCGTGCCAGCAGGATAGGACTTGCAGCGGGACTGGGTATACTTTTTCTTGCCGGCGCCGCGCATGCGGCGGGCGATGCGGCTGCGGGCAAAACCGTGTTCGAGAATCAGTGCGCGGCCTGCCATACGACCGAGGTTGGCAAGAACGGCTTCGGTCCGTCGCTGGCCGGCGTGGCTGGGCGTAAATCGGGCTCGCTTGCCGGCTACACCTATTCCGCGGCGATGGCGAATTCCAATCTGACTTGGGATGCGGCCACGCTCGACCAATTCCTCGCCTCGTCGACGACGAAAGTGCCTGGCACGTCGATGCCGGTCGCGATCGCGGACGCCACTGCGCGTGCAAACCTGATCGCCTATCTGGCTACGCTTGCCGGCGCGCCCGCTGCGGCAGCTGCCCCAGCGCCACCACCGACGCCGTTGCCGGCCGGTCCGACCAGCGACGAATTGCTGCATTCGGCGACCGATACGCAGGGCTGGTTGTACGCGAGCAAGGACTACACCGGCGGACGTTACGTCGCCTTGAACCAGATCAATGCGGGCAACGCACACACGCTGCGCGCCGCCTGCATCTATCGATCGAGTACGACCGGTTCGCTGCAGACCAGTCCGCTAGTATACAAAGGAATATTGTATTTCACCATCGACAACGTCACCGTGGCGATCGACGCGACGACCTGCCGCGAAAAGTGGACCAACACCTGGGACCTGAAAACCACGCCGCTGTCGAAGAGCAATCGCGGCGCCGCCATTGCAAACGGTCGCCTGGTGCGCGGCACGCCGGATGGCTATCTGATCGCGCTCAACATGGCCAACGGCGCGCTGCTGTGGAGCCAGAAGATCGCCGATCCGAACATGAGTCAGTACTTGTCGATGCCACCGCTGATTTATGGCGACACGATCATCTACGGTCCGGCCGGCGCCGACTGGGGCGAGAAGGGCTGGATCGGCGCGTTCAATCTCGAAACCGGCGAGCGCATCTGGAAATTCAATCTGATTCCCGACGCGGACGAGCCCGGCGCGGATTCGTGGAAGGATCCGGCCGCGCGCGCTCACGGCGGCGGCAGCCTGTGGACGCCGCTTGCGCTCGATGCGGCCAAGGGCGTGCTCTACATCCCGGTCGGTAATCCGGCGCCGGATTTCTTCGGCGCGGCGCGGCCGGGTGATAATTTGTATACCAACTCGCTGGTTGCGCTCGACGTGAAGACCGGCAAGCTGCTCTGGTATCACCAGTTCGGTCCGAACGACGTCAACGATCGCGATCTGTCGCAGGTCAGCCCGCTGTTCAGCGCGACCGTGAAAGGCAACGCGCGCAACCTCGTCACCGTCAGCGGCAAGGACGGTTTGTTGCGCGTGTTCGACCGCGACACGCACGAGCAGCTGTACGAATTGCCGATCACCACGCGCACCGGCGTCGAGGAGAAGCCCACGGTGGCGGGCGTGCACGGCTGCCCGGGCCTGCTCGGCGGCATGGAGTGGAACGGTCCGGCCTACAGCCCGACAGCGAAGACGCTGTACGTTGCGACAGTCGACTGGTGTGGCACGTTCACCAAGCTGCCGAACCCGCCCGCGTTCGCACTCAACGCGCATTATTACGGTGGCGCGGTGACGCCCGACCCGCGCGATCAGGCGCGCGGCTGGCTGTATGCGATCGATGCGGCGAGCGGCACGGTGCGCTGGCACCAGCAGTGGCCGACGCCGCTGCTCGCCGCGGTCACCGCGACCGCGGGCGGCGTGCTGTTCACCGGCGACCTCGACAACAACTTCCTTGCGATCGATGCGGCGAACGGTAAAACTTTATACAAATTCAATACCGGCGGCTCGATCGGCGGCGGCGTGTTGACCTACGCGATCGGCGGCAAGCAATACGTGGCGACGACCTCGGGCGTGGTGTCCGGATTCTTCGGCGGTACCGGCGCCGCCACGATCGTCGTTTTCACGTTGCCGTAGGTGCCAGAGCCTCTTCAGGCGAGTGCTTGGAGGGGCGCGGCGAACGCAGACGTCACTGCGTCGCGTCAGAACGACTCAGGTTCGCGATCTGCTCGCGCAGCGCGGCGACTTCGGCTTCGAGCGCGGCTACTCGCTCGTGCAAGTCGCTCGCCGCCGACGCATCCGACGGCGCCGATGTTTCGGCGTATGCGTCCGCCGCGACCGGTCCGCTCAGCAGATGCATATAACGATCCTCGCGCCGGCTGCCACTGCGCGGCAGGCGCACGACGAGCGCTGGCGTGCGTTCGATCAGGCGCTTGAGCGTATCGCTCACATCGTCGAGGCTCAGAAAATCGGTCAGCCGCTCGCCGCGCGTGAACAACTCGTGCAAGGTCTGCGGGCCGCGCAGAATCATAATGCAGAGTACGGCGCGCTGGCGTGGCGTCACGCCATAAACGGCATCGAAACAGTGCGAATAACGCGGCGCGCGCTGGGAAAACGGATCGAGCTTGGTCAAACCGCGGTCGACCATCGTGCGCAAGGCGTGCCCGACAGCGCCGAGTTCGATATTCATCACCGGCTCGCGGCTGGTTTTCTGATTGCATGCGGCGACCGTCGCGTTCACGGTCAGCGGATAGACGTCCGGCGTGATCGCCGCCTTCTCGATCAGGCAGCCGAGAATGCGTGCATCGATGGCGTCGAGTTGCAGCGGCGCAACCGCGGCGTTCGCATCGGTTTCGGTCGTAGTGCTTGCGCGTGAATCTTGCATCGGTTGGTTCCATCACCGCGATGCGCGACTATCGCACGCATCGGCGATGGCGGGCCAGAGACAGCGGGCGGAACTGCGCTCAGTTCCGCCTCATCAGCTGCGGCGACCGTTCGCCCGCGGCTAATCTATTTGCCTTCGACCAGCTTCTTCAGATTGTCCAGACCGCCCTGATAGACGCCGCCGATCGTGTCCGTCGCAGTCTTGTCGTTTTCGTTGTCGGCCGGATGGTCGCCGACATTCTTGCGTTTGAAGTGGCCAGACCAGGTCACTTCGCTCTTGCCTTCACCCATGGCTTTCACTGTGAACGTCGAGGTGTAACTGCTGATGGGCAACACGCTTTCAAGGATCGTGTACGAGAAGCTGTGGCCAGCCGCATCGAAGCGCAATAATTTTTCCTTGATCGTGCCGCCGCCCTTGAGCGTCAGCAGGCGCACGGCGCCAGCCTGATTGTTCGTACCCTTAACGATCTTGTCCGTGTCGACGGCTGGATGCCAGGTGTTCAGCCCGTTGAAGTCCTTCGCGGCATCCCAGACTTTCGCCGCAGAAGCATTGATCGTCACCGACTTGCTGACGCTGAGCACCGGAGCCGCGGCCACACACAGGCCCGACGCTGCGATAAGCAATGCGCCAACGATTGCGTTGATACGTTTCATGATGTTCCCTCCCGATAGTGTGAGGTTGCTTTCGCCGACTTCGGTTTTCTGCTCGAGTGTCGGCGCGAACCCTCTGCGCGCCAATATTGCACAGCGTCCGCAGGCAGGAAAGCGCTGCATGAAAATGCGCCGAATGACGCCTCGCTTGTCCTGTTTATGACACAACAGGCAATCCATCGGTCGAAAGTGAATCCGGCGGCGCGCTGGATGCGGGCGGCCAAATCAGGTCGCCGCCGCCGGGCTGAGACTGCGCGAGCGCAACCGTTCGTAGGTTGGAAGGCAGGACGCAACGATTTCGTCGTATTGCGGAGGCACGCTCTTGTCGCGCTCGCACCAAGGCTCGAAACCCGTGGATTTGCGCACGGCGTCGTACCAGTACGGCGCCCAGACGCCGTCGCTGACGCGCGCGCCGGCCGGCCAGTGCAGCATGCGGTCGGTGTAGGGCATTTGCAGCAAAGTACACAATGCGCGCAAGTGGATTTCTGGATTTTTCAGGAACGCGTCGGCATCGATGACCGGCGCAGCGCGGCCGCAGCGCTGCGCGATCTCGTCGTAGAGCGCGGCCTGCTGCGGCACGCCGATATCGGCCGCAATTGGCTGCGCCTGCGGCCGGCTCTTGATGTACGACGCCAGCACTCGGCGTGGATGGCGAATCAGGAATACATGGGCGACGGCACCGAACCAGTCGTGGCCGATCTGCGGCAGCATGTGATGGGTCATGTGCTTCTGGTAACACACCGGCTGCGCGTCGGGTACCGGGCCGGTCAGTGCGGCAGCGACCTTGCGCCAATCGGTTTCGCCCGCGGCGATCACCTCCTCGCGGCCGGGATGGTCGAGGCCGGTTGCGGCCAGATAGTGCGCATAGAACGGTTCGTCGACCACTGCGCAATCGCCGCGATTCTCGAACGCCCGCATCATCGCGGTCGAGATATTGCGTGGCCCGGACCACATCGCGATGCGCAGGGGCGCTGATCGTTGCAGTTGCGTCATGACAGCGCGGGAACCGTTCGCCCGGCGACATCGCGTGCGATCAATTCTCGATACAGATGCTGCAGGCGCTCGACCATCGGGCCGCGACCCTCGCCGAGTTTGCGGCCGTCGACTTCTGTCACTGGCGCGACCCCGGCAAAGGTGCCGGTGACGAATGCCTCGTCCGCACCGTAAGCGTCGGTCAGGCTGAAGCTCTTCTCGAACGCGGGAATGCCGTTTTCGCGGCACACGCGCAACACATTCGCGCGGGTGATGCCGCCCAGGCAATACATGCCGGTCGAAGTCCACACCTCGCCCTTGCGCGCAATGAAAAAGTGGGTGGAGTTGCAGGTCGCCACGAAGCCGTGCGGATCGAGCATCAGCGCCTCGTCCGCACCAGCCTTGGTCGCCTGGATGCAGGCCGTGATGCAGTTGAGCTTGCTGTGGCTGTTGAGCTTGGGGTCCTGCACATCGGGAAAGCCGCGCCGCACATGCACGGTGAACAGACGCAGGCCATGCTCCAGTGTTTCGGGTCTGGGCACCTTATATTCGGGAATGATGACGATGGTCGCCGGGCCGATCGTGGCGCGCGGATCCTGATACGGCGTGCGCTTGACTCCGCGCGTGACCATCAGGCGCATATGCACGTGTTCGCGCATGCCGTTCGCCGCGAGCGTGGCGTAAAGTGCCAAGGTGAGTTTGTCGCGCGACAGGCCGATATCCATATCGATCGCCTTCGCGCCTTCGTACAGGCGATCCAGATGCTGATCCAGAAACGCGATGCGCCCGTCGTGCACGCGCAGCCCTTCCCAGACGCCGTCGCCGAGCACGAAGCCCGAGTCGAATACGGAAACCACGGCCTGCTCGCGTGGCTTGAATTCCCCGTTGACGTAGATCTTGATCTCGCGATTGCGCGGGTCCTCGACGAACTCATGGATGCTCTGGCCCATGCCCGGGTTCCTTGCTGCTGGCGACCGCAGGATGGTAGCGATTCCGGCCTGCGCCGTCGCGCTTTGATTGAACCCGGAGCGCGCGCGTGCGAAAATCCGCTGACCATCCGTTCAAGGTGGTCGGCGCCAAAGCGCCGGCCGAGTGTGCGACATGTCGACGCGAACTTTCCAAACCTGAATCCGCTCTACGCCGAGTTGCACGCAGGCGCCGCGGCGCCTTTTTTATTGACTTATTTTTGTCATCCTCCCTGATGACAGCATCAAGAAGCGGCCTTCCATGGCCGCACTTCTGATGAGAATCTGCCGCCTGCGCGGCGTTAAGGAATTTCGATGATCAACATCACGCTCCCAGATGGCAGCCAACGCCAGTACGAAAGTCCTGTGACCGTGCAGGACGTCGCCGCCTCGATCGGCGCCGGATTGGCAAAAGCGGCGCTTGCCGGCAAGGTCGACGGCAAACTCGTCGACACGAGTTTTCGCATCGATCGCGATGCGAATGTCGCCATCGTCACCGAGAAGAGTCCCGAAGCGCTCGACATCCTGCGCCACTCCACCGCGCATCTGCTCGCTCAGGCGACACAGCGGTTGTTCCCGGATACCCAGGTCACGATTGGCCCCGTGGTCGAGAATGGCTTTTACTACGACTTCGCGCGCAAGACGCCGTTCACGCCAGAAGATCTGGTGAAGATCGAAGACGAGATGAAGAAGATCGTCGCCGAGTCGCTGCCGGTCGAGCGCCGTGTCATGGCGAAAGACGACGCGATCGCGTTCTTCAAGAATAGAGGCGAGATCTACAAGGCGCAGATCATCGACGACATCATTCCGCCCGGCGAGGAGATTTCGCTGTACGCGCAGGGCGACTGGATCGACCTGTGCCGCGGCCCGCACGTGCCGAACACGAACAAGCTGCGCGCGTTCAAACTGATGAAGGTTGCCGGCGCGTACTGGCGCGGCAACTCGGACAACGAGATGCTGCAGCGTGTGTACGGCACGGCATGGCTCAACGACAAGGATCTGAAGGCGTACCTGACCCAGATCGAGGAAGCCGAGAAACGCGATCACCGCAAGCTTGCCAAGCAGCTCGATCTGTTTCATATGCAGGAAGAGGCGCCGGGCCTGGTGTTCTGGCACCCGAAGGGCTGGTCGATCTGGCAGGTGGTCGAGCAGCATATGCGCCGCGTGTATCGCGACTCGGGTTATCAGGAAGTGCGCTGCCCGCAGGTGCTCGATGTGTCGCTATGGCAGAAGTCAGGCCACTGGGACAACTACAAGGAGAACATGTTCTTCACCGAATCGGAGAAGCGCACCTATGCGCTCAAACCGATGAATTGTCCCGGCCATGTGCAGGTGTTCAATCACGGCCTGCACAGCTATCGCGACCTGCCGATCCGCTACGGCGAATTCGGCGCCTGCCATCGCAACGAACCTTCGGGCGCGCTGCACGGCATTTTGCGCGTGCGCGGTTTCACCCAGGACGACGGCCACATCTTCTGCACCGAGGATCAGATCGAGTCGGAGGTGACGGCCTTCCATCGCCAGGCGATGCAGGTCTATGCGAATTTCGGCTTCACCGGGGTGCAACTGAAGATCGCCCTGCGCCCGGAGCCGAGGCTCGGCGACGACGCGACCTGGGACAAGGCGGAGAACGCGCTGCGGTCGGCCTTGCGCGCAGCCGGCGTCGAATGGCAGGAATTGCCGGGTGAGGGCGCGTTCTACGGACCGAAGATCGAATACCACCTGCACGACGCGATTGGGCGTACCTGGCAGCTTGGCACGATGCAGGTCGATTTCATGATGCCTGCCCGCCTCGGCGCCGAATATGTCGACGAACACAGCCAGCGCCGCCACCCGGTTATGCTGCACCGGGCCATCGTCGGCTCGATGGAGCGCTTTATCGGGATTCTGATCGAACACCACGCCGGCCAATTCCCGTCCTGGCTGGCGCCGATCCAGGCGATTGTGATGAATATCACGGATGCGCAGGCCGATGCGGTAAAGCAGGCGACGCAAGCCCTTGTAAATCAAGGATTCCGGGCTGAGGCCGATTTGCGTAACGAGAAGATTGGCTATAAAATACGCGAACACACGCTGCAAAAAGTTCCGTACCTGCTCGTGGTCGGCGATCGCGAGAAGGAAAACGGGCTGGTTACTGTGCGCGCTCGCTCGGGCGAAGACTTGGGCAGCATGACGCCAGAGGCCTTTGCGGACAGGCTGCGCGGCGAGTTTTCATCGCATTGAATAAAAAGCGCGCAGGACGTGCGCTTTGTGGTCTTCGCCGGCAAGGATGCAGGCGAGAATCGATACGACCCGGCGCCGCCTGAATGCAGGGTTGAGATGGTTGACCAGGCTTGATGGAGAGTGAGTTATCGCCACTGAAAAAGCTAACCGCAAGAATGCGGAAATTCGCGTTCCGCGGGTACGTGTGATCGGCGCCGACGGCGAGCAGGCCGGAATACTGTCGCGCGACGAAGCGCTGACGATGGCGCAGGAACTCGGCCTCGATCTGGTCGAGATCCAGCCGACTGCCGATCCGCCGGTCTGCCGCATCATGGACTTCGGCAAGTTCAAGTTCGAGCAGCAGAAGAAGGCGCACGCGGCGAAACGCAAGACGAAACAGGTCGAGATCAAGGAACTGAAGTTCCGGCCTTCGACCGAAGACGGCGATTACGCGGTGAAGCTGCGCAATCTGCGCCGCTTTCTCGAAGAGGGCGACAAGGTCAAGATTGTCGTGCGCTTCAAGGGTCGCGAGATGGCGCACACGGAGTTGGGCGAACAAATGGTCAAACGCATCCAGGGCGATATCGTCGAGGAAGCGGTGGTCGAAAGCTTCCCTCGTTTCGAGGGGCGCCAGATGGTGATGATGATTGCACCGAAGAAGAAGTGAAGTAATGTTTTCCCTTCTCCCGCTAGCGGCGACCATAGGGAGTGCACAGCTGAGAAGGTGCCGAAGGCGGATGAGGGTGGCGTTGCGAGGGTTTCGCAACTTTCCCTCACCCTAGCCCTCTCCCGCAAGCGGGAGAGGGGATTGAAGAAGTGGAACCCGCCCGTTTTCGAACGGGCTTAAACAAGCAAGTTCGAGCAGGATGGAAAGCGCGGGTAACGCCGCCGCTCGGGCGAGTAAAATAATCGAACTAAAGGAGTTGGGTCATGCCCAAGATCAAGACCAATCGAGCCGCTGCCAAGCGGTTCCGCAAGACGGCGTCCGGCAAATTCAAGGCCGGCCATGCTTTCAAAAGCCATATCCTGACCAAGAAGAGCACCAAGCGTAAGCGCGGTCTTCGCGGCCCCAACATCGTGCGCAAGGAAGACTCCGGTCGTATTGCGCGCATGCTGCCCTACGCATAAGGAGACGAGACCATGGCACGAGTAAAACGTGGTGTCGTCGCGCATCGCCGACACAAGAAAATTCTCTCGCGCGCGAAGGGCTATTACAACGCGCGCCGCAAAGTCTTCCGCGTCGCCAAGCAGGCGGTCACCAAGGCGCTGCAATACGCGTACATCGGCCGCAAGCAGAAGAAGCGCCAGTTCCGCGCGCTGTGGATCGTGCGCATCAACGCAGCTTCGCGTCAGTACGGTCTGTCGTACAGTCGCCTGATGAACGGCTTGAAGAAGGCCAACATCACGGTCGATCGCAAAGTGCTCGCCGACATCGCGGTGCACGATATCGCAGCGTTCGGTGCGCTTGCCGAAAAGGCGAATGCCGCGCTTGGTACCAGCACGTCGAAACCGGCCAGCGCTGCGGTTGGCGCTGCGCAAGACGACCTCGTCAAGATCGAGGGCATCGGTCCGAAGATCGCGACGTTGCTGCACGCAGCCGGAATCCATACGTTTGCAGCGTTGGCGCAAACGTCGGTCGATCGTCTGAAAGGCATCCTGCACGACGCAGGCAGCCATTTCGCCAGCCACGATCCGGCCACGTGGGCGCAGCAGTCTGCGCTTGCTGCGGCCGGCAAGTGGGACGAACTGAAGAAGCTGCAGGATGAACTGAACGGCGGTCGCGCTGCCTGATAGTTCATGCCGGACGCTGCAGTTCAGCGCGGCGTTCGTGTCGAATTGGGGAAGGGCGCTTTCGTCCTTCCCCATTTTGTTTTGGGCATACCGCAACCGGCAGGCATTGCGATGGGCAACAACGAACCACTCAGCATTGAACAGCTCGGCGCGCACGCGTTCGCCGATATCGCCGCAGCAACGAGCAGCGACGCAGTCGAAGCGTTGCGCGTAGCGCTGCTCGGCAAAAGCGGCACGGTCACGGCAGCGTTGAAAACGCTCGGCACACTGGCGCCTGAACAGCGGAAGGCGCGCGGCGCCGAGATTAACCGGGTCAAGGAAAGCATCGCCGACGCGCTGGCTGCGCGCAAAGTCGATCTCGAAAATGGCGAGCTCGACAGGCGTTTGACATCCGAGCAGCTCGATGTCACCTTGCCGGGACGCAACTCCGCGCGGGGTAGCCTGCACCCGATCACGCGCACGTATGAACGCATGATCGATATTTTCGCGCGGCTGGGCTATGAAGTCGCCGACGGTCCCGAGATCGAAGACGACTGGCACAACTTCGAAGCACTCAACTTTCCGCCGCATCACCCGGCGCGTGCGATGCACGATACGTTCTATTTTCCGGATGGACGCCTGCTGCGCACGCACACCTCGCCGGTGCAGATCCGCGCGATGACCGGGCGTACGCCGCCGCTGCGCGTGATCGCGCCAGGCAAGGTCTATCGCAGCGACTCCGACCAGACCCATAGCCCGATGTTCAATCAGCTTGAGGGTTTGCTCGTCGACGAGACGTCGAGCTTCGCCGATCTCAAGGGTACGCTCGCGGAATTCGTGCGCGCATTCTTCGAGCGCGATTTCGAGATGCGTTTCCGCCCCAGCTATTTCCCGTTCGTCGAGCCGGGCGCCGAAGTCGATATCCGCTGGGACCGTGAAGACGGCAGTACCTCGTGGCTCGAAGTGCTTGGCTGCGGCATGGTGCACCCGAACGTGCTGCGCGCCTGCAATATCGATCCGCAGCGCTACACCGGTTTCGCGTTCGGCATGGGCGTCGAGCGTCTCGCGATGCTGCGCTATGGTGTGAACGATTTGCGTGCGTTCTTCGAGAACGATGTGCGTTTCCTGCAGCAGTTTGCGTAGAGAACAAGAATGAAATTCAGCGAGAACTGGCTGCGCGAATTCGTCCCGATCAAGGTCGATCGCGACGAGCTGTGCCAGCGCCTGACCATGGCTGGCCTTGAAGTCGAAGGCGTCGAACCGATCGGCGCGGCGCTCGAAGGCGTGATCGTCGCGCAGATCGTTGGCTGCGAACCGCATCCGAACGCAGACAAGTTGCGTGTGTGCCAGGTATCGGTCGGCGCCGGCGACTCCGCACAGATCGTCTGCGGGGCGCCGAATGCGCGCACCGGACTCAAGGCGCCGCTGGCCACGATCGGCGCAATACTGCCGAATGGTATACAAATAAAGAAAGCCGCACTGCGCGGGGTCGAGTCGCAGGGCATGCTGTGTTCGGCGAAGGAACTGGGCATCGACGCCGATGCATCGGGTCTGATGGAATTGCCGGACGATGCACCGGTCGGTTTGAAACTCGCCGAATACCTGCATCTGCCGGATGCGGCAATCGAAATCAAGCTCACGCCGAACCGCCCGGATTGTCTCTCGGTGCACGGCCTTGCGCACGATGCCGCCGCAATTTTTGGCGTGGCCGCCGCGTTGCCCGCGATCGCACCGATCGCCGCGGCGACGACAAACGAACGCAAGGTCGAACTCAATGCCGGAGCCGACTGTCCGCGCTACTGCGGTCGCCTGATCGAGGGCATCGACGCCAGCGCGCCGACACCGCTGTGGATGGCCGAGCGCCTGCGCCGTTCGGGTTCGCGTCCGATCAGTCTGTTGGTAGACGTAACTCAGTATGTAATGTTGGAGCTCGGCCAACCAATGCATGCGTTTGATAACAACCTACTGCATCCTGGGCCAATCGTAGTGCGTCGTGCTAACGGCGGGATGATGCATCTATTAGATGGCCGTCAAGTTCTCCTCGATAAGGAGTACTTGGTGATCGCCGATGAAAGTGGCCCGGTCGCGCTGGCCGGCATCATGGGCGGCTACGACACGCGCGTCACTGAGGCGACGCGCGATGTGTTCCTCGAAGCCGCGCATTTCGCGCCGACCGCGATCAGCGGCCGCGCGCGCAAGCTCGGCATGCACACCGATGCCTCGCATCGTTTCGAGCGTGGCGTCGATCCCGAATTGCCGCGGCTTGCGATCGAACGCGCCACGCAACTGATTGCCGAATTCGGCGGCGGCAAGCCGGGCCCGATCACCGAGGCCACGCTGCCGCAATTCCTGTCGCCGCCCACAGCCGTGGCGCTGCGACGCACGCGCCTGCGCCGTGTGCTCGGCATCGATGTTGTGGATACCGAAGTAATGCGCATTCTGCGCGCGCTGGATATGCAGGTGGAATCCACGCCGGATGGCTGGCGCGCGACACCGCCGTCGCGCCGTTTCGATATCGCGATCGAGGAAGACCTGATCGAGGAAGTCGCGCGCGTGCACGGCTACGAGACCATTCCGACGCGCATGCCCGCCGGCGAAATTCGCGTGGCCGCGCCGAGCGAAACGCGTGTGGGTGAAACCGATCTGCGCCGCCAACTCGCCGCGCGCGATTATCGCGAAGCGATCACCTATGCCTTCCTCGATGCCGCCGAACTCAAGCGCTGGCAACTCGACGGCGACGCGCTGGCGCTGGCCAATCCGCTGGCCGCCGATCTCGGCACGATGCGCACGTCGCTGCTGCCGGGTCTGGTCAATGCGCTGATCGCCAACCGCCGCCGCCAGCACGAGCGCGTGCGCCTGTTCGAAGTGGGGCGCGTGTTCAAATTGAGAAGTCCGGCCATGGACGGCCGGGCTCTTGCGGAGGGAAACGCGTCCAAGATGTACGCCGATGGTCCGGTCGAGACAACGCGCATCGCGGGTGTCGCCTGCGGCAACGCGACCGAGCTGCAATGGGCGACGGACAAGCGCGCACTGGATTTTTACGATGTGAAGGGCGATATCGAATCCCTGTTTGCCCTGACCGGCGCGGGTTCCGAATTTCGCAGTGCGCCGGCGAACGCGAGCTGGTTGCACCCGGGTCGCAGTGCGGGCATCGTGCGCGGCAACGCCGCCCTCGGCAGCTATGGCGCCCTGCATCCGCGGCTGTTGAAGGCGCTGGATATCGACAGCGACATCTACGTCTTCGAGTTCGATCTGGAACCGCTGGCTGCACGTGCGGTGCCGCGCGCGATCGCGATCACGCGCTTTCCATCGGTGCGCCGCGACCTGTCGTTTGAATTGCTGGAAAGTGTGACGTACGACACAGTCGAGGCGAGCGTGCGCGCAGCCGTCGGCTCGACCTTGCGCGAAATCTTCGTCTTCGATCGCTACGCCGGAAAAAATCTCGGAGTCGGTGTAAAAAGTCTCGCCATCGGCTTGATTTTACAGGATGATTACCGCACTCTTACCGATGCCGATGCGGACGCATGCGTCCGTTTGGCGGTGGCGGCCATCGAGCGTGACTGCCAGGCAAGACTTAGGGGATAAGGATGGCATTGACCAAGGCGGAGATGGCCGAACGTCTGTTCACTGACGTCGGTTTGAACAAACGCGAGGCGAAGGAATTCGTCGATGCGTTCTTTGATGTTGTGCACGAAGCGTTGGAGCGTGGCGAGCAGGTAAAGCTATCGGGTTTCGGCAACTTCGATCTGCGCAAGAAAAATCAACGCCCTGGACGTAACCCGAAAACCGGCGAGGAAATTCCGATTTCCGCACGTCGTGTGGTCACGTTTCGTCCAGGCCAGAAACTGAAGATTCGAGTCGAGTCCTATGCTGGATCAAGGCAGCAATAACGAATTGCCGGTCATCCCGGCAAAACGCTACTTCACCATCGGTGAGGTCAGCGAGTTGTGTGGCGTCAAGCCGCACGTGCTGCGCTATTGGGAACAGGAATTTCCGAATCTCAAACCGGTCAAGCGACGCGGCAACCGGCGCTATTACCAGCGCCACGATGTGCTGATGATCCGCCAGATCCGCGCGCTGCTGTACGAGCAGGGTTTCACCATCACCGGTGCGCGCCAACGTCTCGAAGGCCAGCAGGCGCGCATGGAGACCAGCATCTCCAATCAGATCGTGCGCCAGGTGCGCATGGAACTGGAAGAAGTGCTGCAGATTCTGCGGCACTGAGCGCGAGCGCGTCTGTTAGAATAGTTCTTGTTGAAGAGCGCGGCCCGGATGGCCGCTTTGTTCTTTTCGATCAGGGAGGATGCTGAAACACGGTCGGGGCGTAGCGCAGCCTGGTAGCGCATCTGCCTGGGGGGCAGGGGGTCGCAGGTTCAAATCCTGTCGCCCCGACCAAATCAAGCAGTAGCCTAAACCCCTCTGGGTTATTGCAAAGCCCATGGGCTTTCCGAGTCCCCTCAAGAAAATTGACTATTCGTCTGGAATAGTCGGTTAAGAGGAGTGCACAATCAACTGCTATGGACTCGGTTAAAGAACTGGCCCAATATCTTCGGCATTTCATCGGGCAGCATTTTCTGCGCGAGCACCACGTCGGCGTAGCGCTGGCCTTGTTGTGGCACTACACGTCTTTGGAAACTGCCATTCGAATAATCGGGGCGCCAGATTTGT
>NZ_DATBQK010000020.1:0-4814 GCF_036560865.1 Rudaea sp. | reverse complement strand
GCTCATCACCAGTCACGGTCGGAATAGTGTCTACCTTGTTTCCGTGCATCTCTTTGAACGATTAATGGAGCTGGAGGATGCCGACCTCATCGTGCGTGCTCAAGCGGCGATCGACGGGGGATTGTTGAGCACTGCGGACTCGCTGACTTTCCTGAAAGGTCTCCAACATGCGAAACCTGCAGCTCTCAAAAGAAGCTCAAAAAAGCCTGAGAGACCTCCCGGCAAAAAGCGCTAAGAAATTAGCCGACCGCTTCCTGGCTTTGCGAGATAACCCGCTGCCGGATGACGTGAAACGGCTCCACGGCAGCAATTTTCATCGTATCCGTGTAGGAGATTTTCGCGCGGTTTACAGTTACGACGCGGAATCGGTAACCGTTGCGCTCGTCGAAAAGCGCGACGACGTATATCGCAAGTTGCGCCGGCGCTGACTCCGTCAAAAATAGGGGCTAGTTCAGTCTGAGCCCGCTGGCTGTGCTGTTTGCTGATGTGGGATGAGCCCCTCCCCCTTGATGGGGGAGGGGTTTGGGAGAGGGTGACGCCTGCGCAGCAGGCGCCTGCGGCGCCTTCCCCTCTCCCGGCGCTGCGCGCCACCCTCTCCCGCAAGGGGAGAGGGGAAACAGCCATTCGGGTTGTGCTACTTACTGACTTCTGAGTAATACCCCAGCCAACGTGCCGACCTGACCTCGCGATGGTTGGGAACTACGCAACCGATAGCCCCACGGCGAAGAACGATGTGACTGCCGCGTTGCCGCGCGACTACGAACCCAGACGTTGAAGTGCGCGCACGATCTCCGCTCCGGAGAATCTAATCGCTCCTAGTTGCATCAGGCGCCAGTTCGTAGGCTGTGCTGCGTCCACCCGCGCTCGTCTTGCGCAGGATGCCGCGCCCCATCAGTTCGGTGATGTCGCGCAGCGCCGTATCGGCAGAACACTTGGCGATCGCAGCCCATTTTCTGCTGGTAAGCTTGCCTTCGAAGCTGTCGAGCAAGCGATTCAACACTTTGGCCTGTCGCTCGTTCATTGGAGTGCCCGCCGAGCGGCGCCAGAAGCGCGCCTTGCCAAGCACGCCATCCAGCGACGTTTGTGCACCGACGATGGCGTGTCCCAACGCATCGAGGAACCAAGCCAGCCATTCGGTCACGTCGAGCGTGTCTTTGGCAGACACATCCCTGTGCCTGCCCAGGCTGGCGCGAAATTTTGCCATAGGCAAAATTTTCTGCGTGCGTTCGAGCACGTCGTAGTAGTCGCGACGTGATCGCTGTATCTGCGCGGACAAGCTGTAGAACCGCTGCGGGCTGCCATCGGCGCGCGCGAGGAACAGATCGCCGATGGCGCGCGCGATACGGCCATTACCATCGTCGAATGGGTGCAAGGTGACGAACCACAGGTGGGCAAGGCCGGCCTTGATCAGCACTGGCTCGCCGCTGTCGTCGTTGGCCCAATCGAAGAAGCGTTTCAATTCAATCTTCAGTCGATTGGCTGGTGGCGCCTGGTAATGCACTTTCTCGCGATGCACCGGCCCCGACACGACTTGCATGGGGCCGTTTGCGTCGTCACGCCACGCGCCCACACGGATGCGCCGCAGGCCACTGTGGCCCGTGGGGAACAGCGCGGCGTGCCAACCGAAGAGGCGCTTGGCCGTCAATGGCTCACGGTAGCGCGTGGTGGCGTCGAGCACCATGTCGACGACGCCTTCGACGTGACGATCCACTGGCGCCAAGGCGCCAATGTCTACGCCAAGTCGGCGCGCAATGGACGAGCGCACGGAGACAACGTTGAGCGAATCACCCTCGATCGCACTGGTTTTGACGACGTCGTCGGTCAACGCCGCCAAGCTGGCATGATTCCTTGACAAGGCGCCTAGGTCGGCGAGCCGGCCAAGGAGTAGCCCTTGTGCGTGGCTGACGTTGACCAAGGGTGCAGCCAGCGCCTGCAAGTCGTAGCGCCAGTTCGGCCAGTCTTTGGCTTGCCAGATGTATTGTTCGTAATCTCCGCGCTTCATGCGGAGATTATGAGCCGCATTCGCCGCAAGGGCAATCCCGAATCGTGGCGATGAACTGATGGGGTTTCTGTCGTCGTCCAAGTTCACAGATTTGCGCAAGCGTCGGCCACGTAAACCGGATCCGGTGTGGTCGAATGCAGATTGCCGTTGTTGGCCATCGCGTACGCGCTCGCCTTGGCTGGCCCGCGCCCGTCGCAAAGCGTGAAGGTCGCATTGCTGCCGGCATTGCTGCCGCTGGGTTGAAAGCGGATGCGCGTGCGCCCGGCGCTGGTGATGAGATGCACTTTCGCCGGCAGCGCCTGCTGGTGCAGCAGGATCGGTTCGTCCGGCGTGCGATCGCTGCCGGTGTGCGTGACCACGAACGCGATCCAGCCGTTTTCCCAGTGATAGCCGGCCGAGCAGCTCGCGCCATCGGCGCTCGGGCACAGCACCACATCGGCTGTGCTGTTGGCCGCGCTGCTGCGCGCCTGAGTCAGCGCTGCATACAAGCTCGATGTCGCGCTGCTCGTGTTTGCGGCGTGGATCGCGGCGGACACGCCGCTGGTTGCGAGGCCAGCGCCGACCGCGAGGATGGCGAGGGTGATGATCAGTTCGATCAGGGTGACTCCGTCTTGCCGCGTCGCCGTTCGATTTTGCATGACTGTCTCCGAGTGTGTTGTTGGACGGAGGCATGCTAGGCGTGCGTTTGCGGATGCGGCATCGGCGTACGCTGCACCGTGTTGTAGGAGAATTCCGACAGTTGATGTCAGCGCGAGCCGCATCGGTGTACGGACATGCCAGTGCGGGCACCGCATGCAGACGTCCGTATCCCGGCAATCTTGTGATCGCGTGACGCAGCCGCTAAACTGCGCGACCGGCGCCGGGGTAGCTCAGCTGGTAGAGCAACGCATTCGTAATGCGTGGGTCGGGGGTTCGATTCCCTTCTCCGGCACCAGCTTCAATGAAATCACGACGTCCGCGTCGCGGACGATCACTCCTCCTCTCCCGCCGGCGGGAGAGGGCAAGGGGTGAGGGAAAACTCTGAGCGGCGCAAGTCGCGGCCAGGGCGGTTAGCTCAGCGGTAGAGCATTGCCTTCACACGGCAAGGGTCGCAGGTTCGATCCCTGCACCGCCCACCAACTCATTGCGAACGCAGCAGCCGCAACCTTGCAATGCAGCGTCATAACCGGATACACTTCGCGTTCGGCTGATGCGGGGTGGAGCAGTCTGGCAGCTCGTCGGGCTCATAACCCGAAGGTCGCAGGTTCAAATCCTGCCCCCGCTACCAGACCGGAGAAAGGCCTCCACGAGAGGCTTTTTTGTTAATTGAAGAGTGCGGCCATGGATGGACGCTGTTTGATCTTCGCGATCATGGATGAGTGCAAAAGTATACGCGTGGCTTCGCAGGATGCGGATCGTCGGTGGTGGATGAAAACGACGAACTATGGAATGGGCCTCGCGCCCATTTTTTGTGTCCGATGGTTTTGTTTTGAACAGCAACATGCGAAATAGCGAATTGACCGAACTGGTGTCGCCCGCGATCGCGGACCTGGGGCTCGAATGCCTCGGCGTCGAGTACAGCCCGTCGCACGGCAATTCGCTGGTGCGCGTGTACATCGATGCCGCGGAGCGTGCGGTGACGGTGGACGATTGCGAAGCGGTCAGCCGCCAGGTGTCGGCGCTGCTCGACGTGAACGATCCGATCGATGGACGCTACACGCTGGAAGTGTCGTCGCCGGGTCTGGACCGGCCGTTGTATACGCCGCAGCAGTTTGCGCGTTTCATCGGCCAGAACGCGAAGCTCGAACTGAATCTGCCGCTGAACGGACGCCGGCGTTTTCAGGGTCCGATCCGCGCGGTGCAAGGCGAGACGATCGTGATGGAGCAGGATGGCGTCGCGGTGGATATCGCGCACGCCAATGTGCACCGGGCCAAGCTGGTGCCGGATTTCGGCGAACCTGCGGGCAAGCCGGGCAGAGGCAAGGCTGCGAGCAATGCTAAAAATGCGCAAAAAGATAAAAAATAAAGAAAGCGATTTTGAGAAATGAACGCTCGCGAAGTTGCGGATGCCTTTCCCTCATCCGCCTTCGGCACCTTCTCCCGGCGGGAGAAGGGAATTCGTGGAGAGAACGATGAGTAAAGAACTGTTGTTGGTAGTCGATGCGGTGGCGAATGAAAAAGGCGTCGACCGCGAAGTGATTTTCCAGGCGTTGGAAGCCGCCCTCGCGTCCGCCGCGAAGAAGCGCTACCACGCCGAAGATGTCGCCACGCGCGTCGTCATCGATCGCCATAGCGGCGAATACGAAACCGTCCGCCGCTGGGAAGTCGTCGCCGACGATGTCGTGATGGAGTCGCCGGACCGGCAGACTCGTCTCATGGACGCGGTCGACACGCGCGCCGATATCCAGGTCGGCGAATTTGTCGAAGAACATATCGACAATCCGGATTTCGGCCGCATCTCGGCGCAGGCGGCGAAGCAGGTGATCGTGCAGCATGTGCGCGAAGCCGAGCGCGCGCAGGTGGTCGAAGCGTTCAAGGACCGGGTCGGTGAACTTGTCACCGGCGTGGTCAAGCGCGTCGAGCGCGGCAGCATCTATCTTGATCTGGGCGGCAACGCCGAAGCCTACATTGCCCGCGACCGCGCGATACCGCGCGAAGCGGTGCGCGCGGGCGATCGCGTGCGCGGCTATCTGTACGAGGTGCGTGTGGAGCAACGCGGACCACAGTTGTTCGTGTCGCGCACCGCGCCGGAATTCATGATGGAGCTGTTCAAGCTCGAGGTGCCCGAAGTCGGTCAGGGTCTGGTCGAGATCAAGGCGGCCGCGCGCGATGC
>NZ_DATBQK010000019.1:0-26125 GCF_036560865.1 Rudaea sp. | reverse complement strand
GATTTCAACCTGCTCGGTACGCAGAGTTCGTCGGCGATGAACATCATCAATGGCCAGACCACGTCGAAGCTGATCTGGGCCGTGGGTCTCGAACCCAAGCATGCCGGAACGTTCAGCATACCCGCGCTCAACGTTGCTGGCGCGCAGACCCAGCCGCTAAGCCTGACCGTACGCGCCGGCAGCGGCACCACCGGCAAGTCGGGCGACGATGTATTTCTCGAAGTGAACACGGAACCGCTGACCCCCTACGTGCAGCAGCAGGTGCGCGTGACGGTCAAGCTGTTCTACGCATTGAATTTGACCGACGGTAATCTGGAAGATCCGCACGGCGACGGTCTCAACGCGCGCAAGCTCGGCCAGGACGCGGCCTACACCGCCGATGTGGACGGACGCCACTATCGCGTGCTCGAACGTCACTACGCGCTCACCCCGGAGAAGAGCGGTGCAGTGACGATGGCACCGATCGTGTTTCGCGGCCATGCGGTCAATCCCAACGACATCAACAGCTTTTTCACGCGCGGCCACGGCGTATCGGCGCAGGTTGCCGGCACAACCTTCGATGTGCGCCCGCGCCCGCCGGGTTCCGGTAGCGATGCGTGGCTGCCCGCACAGTCGTTGACCCTGAGCGCCGATGGCGTCGATGCGAGCAGTGCTGCGCGTGTCGGCGAACCGTTGACCCTGACCCTGCACCTCAAGGCGCAGGGGCTCGGCTTCGAGCAGCTGCCCGAGTTGAAATTGCCGAAAATCGACGGCGCCGATATCTATCCCGACAAGGAGACGACGCAGAACCGCGACGACGGCGACTGGCAGTTCGGCGAGCGCGCACGAAAATTTGCGATCGTGCCGAACCGGCCGGGCACCTTGACCCTGCCGGCGCTGAGCCTGGCCTGGTGGGATACCCAGCACGACCGCGCGGCCAGTGCGGAACTGCCGGCGCTGAGGCTCAACGTCGCGCCTGCGGTCGCCGGTACGTCTCCCGCGAATGTGCAAAATGCTACAAATGCAGCAAATGCGACAAATGCGACATCACCTGCCACGGTCGCGACAGCGCCGGCTGTGGATGCCTCTGCAAGCGGCGAATTGCGCACTTGGCGCATGCTGGCCTTGGTCGCTTTGAGTTTGTGGGTGCTGACCGTGATCGGCGGATTGGCGTGGTTGCTGCGGCAGCGGCGCCGTACAGCGACAGCGCCACTGGCCACCTTGCCGGTGAATATTTCCAGTGCCAACGCACGCAAGGCCTTCAATGGCGCCTGTGCCCGCGACGATGTACGCGCTGCGGCGCGCGGGTTGCTCGCTTGGGCGCGTACCGAAGGCAGCACGGCGCGCACCTTGGGTGACCTTGCGCGCGCACTCGGCGATGATGCGCAACGCACCGCGCTGCTCGAATTCGAGCACAGCCTGTACGGCGCCGGTAGTGCAAGCGGCAGTGGTGAACGTCTTGCCGTTGCATTTCGCGACGGGCTAGTGTTCGCTTCCCGGCCTGCTGCGGTTTCGGTCTCGCCATTGCCGCCGCTATATCCATTCGCCGTGCGCAAGGAATCGGCTGCGCCGACGTTGCATTGATCCTGTGGCAAGCGACTTGCTCAAGTGGTGCAGTCGCAGACATCGACACCCTGAAGCGCCGCCATCGCAGGATTGGCGCAATCCAGCCCGCGCGGACGCTGGCCTTGGAGATGTGGTTTCGCGTGAGCTGCCTTGCATGGTTTCTGGATTCCGGCATTCCCTGCCGGAATGATGAATCAGGTGTCGGCCGCAGTCATGTAACATCGCCCGGGTTTGTGACTCACGCCGGGGTTGGACGATGAAACTTGCACTGCATACGCGCGTATTGATCGGATTCCTGGTCGGGACGATCGGCGGCGCGCTCGCGTTCTGGTGGACGCAGCATGGCGGCGATGCGGCATGGGTCAACGCCTTCGTCGAGACGATCGCACAACCGGCTGGGCAGCTGTTCCTGAAATTCCTCAAGATGCTCGTGCTGCCACTGATGTTCTCGGCGCTGGTCGTCGGCGTGACCGAGATTGGCGATATCGCGAGCCTCGGCCGCGTCGGCCTGCGCATGCTGATCAATATCGTGATCGTGACCTCCATCGCGATTGCGGTCGGTCTCATCGTGATCAATCTGATCCAGCCCGGCGTCGGCTTCGATCCGGCAATTCGCGACAGCCTGCTCGCCGCAAACTCCGCCAGCGCACATGAAATCACCGCGACCAAGCCGTCGCTGTCCGGCGTGAAGATCATTCTCGGTATCGTGCCGGACAATCCGATCAAGGCCGCCGCGGACGGCGATTTTCTCGCCGTGATGTTTTTCGCGGTCATGCTCGGCATCGCGCTGGTGCTCAGGCAGACGCCGGCGACGGCGACCTTCAGGGGCACCGTGCAGGGTCTGCTCGATCTGGTGATGAAGCTGATGGAACTCATCATCCGGCTCACGCCGTATGCGGTCGCTGCGCTGATGTTCTCGCTGACCGCGCGCTTCGGCACCGACATCCTCGGCCGCCTCGGCCTGTACGCGCTGAGCGTGATTCTGGCGATCACGATCCACATGTTCATCGTGCTGCCGCTGTGGGTGAGGTTTTTCGGCGGCATGAGTCCGGCGCTATTTTTCCGCGGTAGCGAAGAGGCGATCCTGACCGCATTCTCCACCGCCTCGTCGACCGGCACCCTGCCGACCACGCTGAAGGTGGCCGAAGAGAATCTCAAGCTGCCGCCGCAGATCGCGCGCTTCGTACTCACGATCGGGGCGAGCGCCAACCATCACGGCACGGCGCTGTTCGAAGGGTTGACCACGCTGTTCCTCGCGCAGTGTTTCGGCGTCGACTTGAGTATCGGCCAACAGGTGATCGTGGTCGGGCTGTGCATCGTCGGTTCGATCGGCACCGCCGGCGTGCCCGCCGGATCGCTGCCGGTGATCGCAGTGATCCTCGGCTATCTGCACCTGCCGCCCGAGGGCATCGGCATCATTCTCGGCGTCGATCGTTTCCTCGACATGTGCCGCACCGCGCTCAACGTGACCGGCGACCTTGCCACCGCAGTGGTGGTGTCGAAGGGCAGCGGGGATATTGCTGTTCCTCTCGCATCGCACTGATTTCGCTCGCACGCAGAGCGCCCCCATCCGCCTCCGGCACCTTCCCCCGCTTCGCAGGGGAAGGGATAGCAAAAAAACCGGCAATCCGAATCCTTCCCTGCGTCAGCGGGGAAACATCGGCAGGATTGCCGATGTTTGCAGCGAATGCTGCCCGCAGGGCGAGCCATATGGACATGGCGAGTACAAGTGGCGGCAGCCGGAAGGGGGTATCGAAGTGTAGAAGGCGCGACAATGCGCGCCGTGATCAGCGACAATAGCGCTACCGCAATCACCAAGCGGGCGCATTTTCATTCCACTGTGAGTCCAACCATGCCGAGTCGCAGAGAGCTGGCCAATGCAATCCGCGCGTTGTCGATGGATGCGGTCGAGGCCGCCAAATCCGGTCATCCGGGTATGCCGATGGGCATGGCCGACATTGCCGAGGTGCTGTGGAACGACTTCCTCGCGCACAACCCGGCCAATCCGAAGTGGCCCGCACGCGACCGCTTCGTGCTCTCGAACGGGCATGGCTCGATGCTGCTGTATTCGTTGCTGCACCTGACCGGATACGATTTTCCGATCGAGCAGCTCAAGCGCTTCCGCCAGTTGCACTCGAAGACGGCGGGGCATCCGGAAGCGAGCGAATTCGCGGCGATCGAAACCACGACCGGCCCGCTCGGCCAGGGACTTGCCAACGCGGTCGGTTTCGCGCTCGCCGAGAAGGTCATGGCGGCGCGCTTCAATCAGCCTCCCGGCCCTGATCTAGAGCGTCTGGACATTGTGGATAATTATACTTATGTCTTCGTCGGCGACGGCTGCCTGATGGAAGGCATCTCGCACGAAGTCGCCTCGCTCGCGGGCACGCTGCACCTGAACAAACTCGTTGCCGTGTACGACGACAACGGCATCTCGATCGACGGCGAAGTGCACGGCTGGTTCACCGACGACACGAAGAAACGCTTCGAGGCGTACGGCTGGAACGTGATCGCCGGCGTCGATGGACATGATGCCGACGCGGTCAAGGCAGCATTGCAACAGGCACGGCAGAGCGCCGACAAACCGACCCTGATCTGCGCCAAGACGATTATCGGCTTCGGCGCGCCGAACAAGCAGGGCACCGAGGCCACGCACGGCTCGCCGCTGGGCAAGGACGAAGTCGCCGCCGCGCGCGTGCAGCTCGGCTGGAACTATCCGCCGTTCGTCGTGCCCGATGAAATCTACGCGGGCTGGAATGCGAAGGCGAAAGGCGCGGCACGCGAAGCCGCGTGGAATGACACCTTCGCAAAGTACAAAACCGCGCATCCCGAACTCGCCGCCGAATTCGAGCGCCGCGTCAAGGGCGATTTGCCGGCAGATTTCCACGCGCATGCCGACGCATTTATCCGCAAGCTACAGGCCGACGGTCCGGTGGTCGCCTCGCGCAAGGCCTCGCAGATGACGCTCGATGCCTACGGTCCGCTGTTGCCGGAACTGATCGGCGGCTCGGCCGATCTTGCGCCATCGAACCTCACGATCTGGAAGGGTTCCAAGGACGTCAACTCGAACGACGCCAAGGCCAACTACGTGCACTACGGCGTGCGCGAATTCGGCATGACCGCAATCAGCAACGGCCTCGCGCTGTACGGCGGATTCATTCCCTACGACGCGACCTTCCTCGTCTTTTCCGACTATGCGCGCAACGCGGTGCGCATGTCGGCGCTGATTCCGTCGCGCGCGATCCACGTCTACACACACGATTCGATCGGGCTCGGCGAGGACGGCCCGACCCATCAGCCGATCGAACATCTGGCGAGCCTGCGCCTGATCCCGAACAACCATGTCTGGCGCCCCTGCGATGCGGTCGAAAGCGCGGTGGCGTGGAAGGCGGCGATCGAGCGCAGGGAAGGCCCCGATTGCCTGATCTTCTCGCGCCAGAATCTGCCGCATCAATTGCGCAGCGAAGAACAGATCGGTCTGATCGAGTTGGGCGGCTATGTGCTCAGCGATCCGCCGAGCGCGAAGTTCGATCTGATCCTGATCGCGACCGGTTCGGAAGTCGGCCTGGCGATGGATGCGATGCGCGTGCTGCAGCAGCAAGGCATCGGCGCGCGCGTGGTGTCGATGCCCTGCGCGGAAGTGTTCGACCGCCAGCCACTGGCCTACCGCGAAGGCGTGCTGCCGGGATGGTGCCGCAAGCGTGTCGCGGTCGAGGCGGGCGTCACCGCGTACTGGCGCAAGTATGTCGGACTCGACGGTCTGGTCATCGGCATCGACCGGTTTGGCGCTTCCGCGCCGGCCGAAGCCTTGTTCAACTACTTCGGTTTCACCGTCGATGAAGTTGTCGATGCGGCGAAGCGCTTGCAGTGACCAGCGCGTTCTTGCGTCCACACACGGGAAGATTGCGGAACCCACGACTGCCGAGCGCGATCTTGATTCGACAATAACCGGCACGGAGGCATTGCGCGTGCGTTCGAGTGGTCTGACAGCGGGATTGAAAATCGCGGCCTTGCTGATGTGTCTGCCGACCGCGGCACGCGCGGCCGACGATGCGGTGCTGCACGCGATGCAAGCGGAGCTCGCGCGTTCGCAGGCGGTGTATTTCAAGGCCAAGGTGCCGGCCTATTTCATCGCCTATCGCATCAACGACGACGAGCACCTGGAAATGAATGCCGAATTCGGCACGCTGACCAACAGCGCGACGCTGCACACACGTTCGCTGAATGTGGAAATGCGTACCGGCGACTACAAATTCGACAATACCCACCCGACGCAGACGCCCGGCAGCGTGCCGAGCTACGCACGCGGCAGCAACTCGCAGCGCATCGGTCTGGACAATGACGAGCGCGCGATGCGCACCGAGATCTGGAGCGCGACCGACGGCGCCTACTGGCGCGCGGTGGAGGAGCTCGCCAAGATCAAGGCCGATGCGGCAGTGCAGACCGCAGCCGAGGACAAATCCGACGACTTCAGCCGCGAGACGAAGCTCGAACTGATCGAGCCGACGCTCGACTACAAACTCGACATCGACGCCTGGCGCGAAAAAGTAAAAAAATACAGCGCACCGTTCCGTGCGGATACGAAAATCTACGCGGCGCGCGCCGGCCTCAGCGTCGCGCGCACGACGCGCTGGCTGGTGACCAGCGAGGGCACGCGTGTGCGCCACACCGAACTGACCTTTCTGCTCGACGTGCGCGCCGCGACCAAGGCCGACGACGGCATGGACCTGCCCGGCATGGTGCGCTTCGTCGCGAGCAAACCCGATGCGTTGCCGGACGACGCCACCGTGCTCGCGGCGGTCAACGGATTGATGGTCGAACTCAAGGCCTTGCGCGATGCACCGATCGCCGGCGCCTACGAAGGTCCGGCGATACTCGACAATCGCGCGGCCGGCGTGTTTTTCCATGAAGTCGTCGGCCATCGCCTCGAAGCGCATCGGCTGCGTGACGAAAGCGACGCGCAGACGCTGAAGAAGAAACTCGGCGAGCGCATCCTGCCCGCTTCGATATCGATCGCTTTCGATCCGACGCGCACCGATTTCAACGGCCAGGCCCTGATGGGTGGCTACGCGGTGGACGACGATGGCGTGCGCGCGCGGCGCGTGCAGGTGGTCGAGCACGGCGTGCTGAAAAATTTCCTGCTCGGGCGCACGCCGATCGAGGGCTTTTCGCATTCCAACGGACACGGGCGCTCGCAGCCCGGCTACCGTCCGGTCGCGCGCCAATCGAACATGCTTGTCGATGTCGAGGCGCCGATCGACTACGCCGCACTCAAGCAGAAATTGCTGGCCGAGATCGCCGAGCAGCACAAACCCTGGGGCTTGATCATCCGCGATCTCGACGGCGGCTTCACCGAAACCCAGCGCGTCAGCACCGGCGGCGCCAAGCTGCTGCCGACCATGGTCTATCGTCTGTATCCCGACGGGCGCGAAGAACTCGTGCGCGGTGTCGATCTCGTCGGCACGCCGCTGACCTTGCTCGCAGAACTCGAAACCGCCGATGGCCGTTTCGGTGTGTTCCACGGCTGGTGCGGCGCCGAGTCCGGTTTCGTGCCGGTGTCCACCGTCGCGCCGGATCTGCTGATCCGCCGCATCGAAGTGCAGCGCAAGCCGAAGTCGCAGGATCGCCCACCGATTCTGCCGGCGCCGGCCACGGAGGCGCGCTGATGCGCACGCCGGCTCTCGCGATGCTGATCTTGCTGGCGTGCGCCCAGACTGCGTGCGCCGATGATGTGGTCGAACGCGCCATGCACGACGAATTGACGCGCTCGCTCACGCAGCTGAAGCTCGATGGAGGCTCCAAGCCCTACTTCATCGCCTATCAGGTCGAGCAGCTCGATCAGCTTGAGGTGGAAGCATCGCTCGGTGCGGTCGGATTTTCCGGCCAGCGCGGTTTGCGCATCGGCAGCGTCGATTTGCGCGTCGGCGATGCGCAACTGGATTCGAGCCGCATCGCCGGTCGTCAACCGGTCCGCGTCGAGTTGCCGGTCGAAGACGACTACGGCGCGTTGCGGCGCAGCTTCTGGCTGGCGACCGATCAAGCCTACAAACGCGCGGTCGAGGATCTTGCCGCCAAACGCGGGGTGCTCGCCGCGCACGACGAACAGGATCGCCAGCCCGATCAAACACCCGCCCCGGTGCTGCACATGACCGACGCGGTTGACGATGTCGGGCAGCGCACGGGATTCGACCGCGAACGCGCGCAGACCATCGCCCGCGATCTGTCGCGTGTGTTTATCGACTATCCGCAAATCGAACAATCGCAAGTCTGGGTTTCGCAGATCTATCGCCACGTCTATTTCGAGAACAGTGACGGCAGCGTCAGCGAGCGGCGCATTCCCGAACTCAGCTTCGGTGCCGCGGCGCGCGCGCGCGCGGACGACGGCTTGTCGGTTTGGGACTACGACCAAATCAACGTGCGCGATTTCAATCAATTGCCGGCGTCGGCGCAGTTGACGCAGAGGCTGCGCGATCTCGCCCAGCGCGTGATCGCGCAACGCAAGGCGGTCAGACTCGCCACCGACTATACCGGCCCGATTTTGTTCAGCGGCAAGGCGGCGGCGAATCTGTTCGGCGGTCATTTCGCGCCGCAGCTCTGGCCCGCACCGCGCACCTATTCGAATCAGGGCATCAGCGCGGCGACCGGCACGTTCGAGCGGCGCACGGGCTCGCCGGTGCTGCCGCCAGGCGTCAGTGTCAGCGACGACCCGCTGCGCGAGAGTTTCGGCGAGCAGGCATTGTTGCCTGCATTCCGCGTCGACGACGAAGGCGTGGCCGCGGTGAAGAAGGATCTCATTGTCGACGGCCGTCTCAGGCAGGTGCTGTGCACGCGCGCGCCGGTCGGCAAGCATTGCAGCGCAGGCAACGATCGGGGCGGCGTCGCTCTCGCTTCCACGCTGAGCTTGAGCGCGACGCAAGCAAAGGACGACGCGGCGCTGCATGCCGATCTCATGCGCATGGCCGGCGAAGCCGAGCAGCCCTATGCGCTGGAAGTTGAAGAATTGATGAGCGCCGAAGCTCTGCAGCGCCTCGTGAGCGGCAGCAATCCAACCTGGATCGGCAATCTCAATCAAGGCGAAGTGGTGCTGCGCGCCACCCTGCATTATCGCGACGGGCACGATGTGCCGGTGCGCAACATACGCCTGGGCAGCGTCGATCTGCGCGACTTCCGCATGATCGTCGGCTTCGGCGACACGCCGACTTTGTATACTAAACCTATGTCCGGCGATCGCCAGGTCGCATTCATCGCACCGTCGCTGCTGTTCGAGGAATTGACCGCGGGCGACGATCGCAGTAGCACGGTGAAACCGCCGCTGCTCAAGAGTCCGATGGCGCCCTAGATTCCTCCGGCGCGTGCGTCAATTACACGCGCGAATACGCCCAGCTCTGCATGCGCCCGTCGCGATACGGCATCACGCCATGGAAGGCGCGCGGATCGGCATCGAAAACCAGCGGCAGGAAATGGCGATCGCCTTCCCACAATGGCAACGATGCCAGTTTTTCCACGTCCACCCATTCCAGCGTGCCTTCCGCGTTGCGCTCAAGCGGCTCGCCGCGAAAACGTGTGACGACGAACAGAAAACCGAACCAGTCCTCGCCGTGCTTGCCGAAACCCGGCCAACTGATCGTGCCGCGCAGATCCAGATCGAGGCAGTCGATACCGGCTTCTTCTTGAATCTCGCGGCGCATGCCGGCGACGACGTCCTCGTGCGCTTCGAGCTTGCCGCCCAGACCGTTGTACTTGCCCAGATGATGATCGCCCGCGCGCGTGTTGCGATGGATCATCAGCACGCGCTTGCGATCCGGCGAGAGCACGTAGCCGAGGGTGGCGAGAATCGGGGTGTAGGGCATGGACAAACCAGGCGATTGCGGCAAGCTGGATTATTGCAAACCGCCGGGCAAATGGGCGCTTCCGGACCTTAACCACGTTTGCCGAAAATTCCGTTCGCCCTGAGCCCTTCGGCAAGCTCAGGACAGAAGTCGAACGGCACCGGCCAGGCCGCTTCGACTTCGCTTGCTGCGCAAGCTACGCTCAGCGCGAACGGTTCTTTTGCATTTCAAACTAGATCACTATCGGAAAACTAGGGTGCTTGACATTTGAATTTACAAGCGTAATCTGTATTTCAATTACAGACGTAATTGGAAGCGACGATGCCGATCAGCGATGCCGAAAGCGTGGTGATGGATGTGCTCTGGCGGCGTGCGCCGCTCAGTGCCGACGATGTCGTTGCCGCGCTTGCCGCGAGTACCGATTGGCAGGAGCCGACGATCAAGACCCTGCTCAATCGGCTGCTCAAGAAGCGCGCGATCGCGGCCGAACGCGACGGCAAGCGTTATCTGTACCGGCCGCTGCTCAAGCGAGCCGACTACGTGCATAGCGAGAGCAAAAGCCTGCTCGACCGCCTGTTCGATGGCCGCGTCGCGCCGCTGGTCGCGCATTTCTCCGAACGGCGCAAGCTCAGCAAGAAAGATCTCACCGAACTGAAACGGCTGATCGAGGAGCTCGATCATGACGCATGAAATTCTTGCGTTGCTCTGGCGCAGCACGTTGACAACCAGCATGGCGATCTGCGTCGTGCTCGCGTTGCGTTTACCATTGCGGCGCTGGCTCGGCGCGCAGGCGGCCTACCTGGCGTGGACGCTGGTTCCACTTGCGGCAGTTGCGGCGCTGCTGCCGGCGCCTCTGCGGCCGATGGCGATCATGCACAGCTTCGTGCTGCCGGCGCCGCAGGCGATCGTCGCTCCAGTTGCCGCGAACGCATCGGCGGCAACTGCCACGGCAATGGCAAACGTGCATGCTGCGTTCGATCCGACCGTGTTGCTCGTGCTCGGTTGGCTGATCGGTATGCTGGCGATGTTGCTCTTCCTGGTGCAGCAGCAACGGCGTTATCTGAAGAATCTTGGAGCGCTGTCCAAGGCGGATGCGGGAACCTGGCACGCGCAGAACGCGGACACCAGCCCCGCTCTGATCGGCGCATGGCGACCACGCGTCGTGCTGCCCGGCGATTTCGAATCGCACTACACGCCACGCGAGCGCGAACTGGTGCTTGCGCACGAGCGCATGCATCTCGTGCGCGGCGATGCGCAGATCAATGCGCTGGTCGCCGCCCTGCGTTGTCTGCAATGGTTCAATCCACTTCTTCACCTTGCCGCATCGCGCTTGCGTTTCGATCAGGAACTGGCCTGCGACGTCGCGGTGATCAGCCGCTTTCCGGAAGCGCGCCGGCCGTATGCCGACGCGATGTTGAAGGTGCAATTGGCCGGCGAAGCGCGGCAGGAGCTGCGCTTGCCGGTTGGTTGCCATTGGCCGTCCGGCCATCCCTTGAAGGAGAGAATTCGCATGTTGAAGCAACCTGTACCTGCGCGCGAGCGGCGTGCGTTCGGTGCCGCGATCGCGCTGATGCTGAGCGCCGGCGGCAGTTATCTGGCCTGGGCCGCGCAGCCGGCCGCAGAAGCTGACAATCTTGCGGATCAGCGCATCGAAGTGTCTAATGTAAAGCTGACCGTCGATGGGGCGAGCGTGATCGACGACGGTCCAAGTGGCATTATCTTCCGCGCTGGAGATCCTCCAGCGGCGATGAGCGGTGGTGACGAAACCGGTCATCCCATTTTGGTGGAATTTGTCGCCAAACCACTGGCCGACGGTCGCATCGAGGTATCCGCACGAGTCAAGCGCGACAACGGTCCAGCGGCGCAACCCGAATTGCTCGCTACGCTGCCGACCGTGATCGCGACATCGGGACAGCCGATGCATGTCGAATCAAGCAAGGAGTTGTCTGGCCACGATATTCAACTCGATGCACTGGTCAGTGCGCATGCGGCGGATTTCCGCTGCGAAGAGTCAATCGGCGAGACGCTGGGTCACGAATTATTTGCGATCACCTTCAGCGAGCCTCTTGCGCAGGATTGGATTGCCACCGGCGAGCGCGTGAGCATCGGGGCGGTTTTCCTTTCTCAAGGCAACCCCGCCGAGTTTTTCCGCGGCTACGGGCCTGCACACGACGTAATCAAGGTTGACCTGAAGCCGGGAAGCCAGGGCGAATTTGAAATCGCTTCCACATGGCTTCGCGCGGGGATCGTCGAACAAACGTCGACTACGCGCGTCAGGCAAAACGCACCGGCGCAGATCAAACTCGCCGACCCATCCGGCGGACCGGCATTCGAGCTCAGCTATACCCTGACGAAGACGAAGGCCGAGGATCTGATTCCCAAGGAATGCCAGGCGGTAGCAGAGAAATTCCCGGTCGTGAGAATCAGTTCGAATCCCAAGAATTTGCATGTCATCGTCGTGCGCGCGCTGATCGACACGAACGGACGCGTGCAGGACGCCGCGCTGGCGGGAGTGTTTCCTTTCCAGAGCAAGCCGCGACCCATCGACCAGCAGGCGCTGGATGCGGTGAAAAATCATCAGTTCGCACCGATTGCCAAGGGCGATCAACCGACGTGGGTGTTGGTGCCTGTGCCAGTTGATTTTCACGGCCCGAATGGTTTGGAAATCGATATCTCTGGCTAGCGGTCGCGTGTCTGCGTGCGATACGGATTGTCCTTGAGATAGCCGTCGGTCAGGGTTTTCATGAAGGCAACAACGTCGTCGATTTCGACGTCGTTCAAACGCGGCGTCGCGCCGAGACGTTGATCGGCGAAAGGCGGATCGTGATTGATGTTGGCGTGATAACGCGCGGGCAGGTCGTCGTAAGCGATGACCTTGCCGTGCGCATCCTTGGCGTACCAGCGCTGCGGCGCGATATCGCGCGTGACGTAGAACGCGACGACGTCGCGCAGACTGTGAAATTTACCATTGTGGAAAAAAGTACGGCGCAAGGCGACATTGCGCAGCGTCGGCGTGCGGAACAGGCCACAGAACGCGGGATCGTTCGCCTTGTCCCGGCGCAGCGGGCCGCAGGCACCGAGGTCGAAAAATTTTGGGTCGCGATTGCGCGGCAGACCTGAGTTGCGCGGCACGCCGAGCGCGATCAAGCCATAGTCGGACAGCGCGGGCGGAGTGCCATCGAGGCCGCGCCGGCTGATATGGCATTGTGCACAATTACCCTTTTTTGCATCGTTGAACAGGGTGAGGCCGCGTTTTTCCTGCACGCTTAGTTGAGTGCGGCCGGTCAGGAAGGCGTCGTACTTGCTCGTGTACGGACTGAACTCGGCGTAGTCCTCCTCAAACGCGCCAAGCGCCCGCACGACGGCCTTGAAGGCAGCGTTGTCATCGGCGAGTACCCGATCGCCGAGCGCAGCGCGCAGCAGATGCGCATAGCTCGCCTTGCGCACGGCGGCGGCGACGCCCGCGCGCGTGTTCGCCATCTCATTGGCGTCGGTCAGCGGAATCTCGGCTTGCTGCGCGCCACTGTCGACACGGCCGTCCCAGGTCAGTCCGCCGGTCGGACCGTTGTCCACGGAGTCGTCGCGCTCCTCCTCGGAGTCGTGATAATGATTGTTGTATGGCGGCACGCGATTGAGATAGGTCAAGGTCGGCGGTGCACGCAGACCTCGCTCGCGCAGATCTTTTCCACCTGGCTGCACGTCGAGCGCGTTGGGCGGGTTGTAGCGCAGCGCCGGGTCGTGGCAGCTTGCGCAGGATTGCTTGCCCGAGCCGGAAAACGCCGAGTCGGAGAAGATCCGTTTGCCGGCCGTGCGCAGCAGGAGCGTACGCTGGTACGCTTCATGGTATGAAGATGCATTCTTCACTGCAGACGGTTCGGCCGCCGGCGCACAAAACCCCGCCAGCAGCGCCGGTAGCAGAAACAACGTACGTCGCCGCAGATGCATGGATGAGTTCGCACAGGAAAAAACAAGCAGATCGACCTAGGATATCGCCGATGCACCAGTTCAGATATGTTTTCGCTTTCGCCATACTCGCGGCTCTTTCCGCCTGCCAGACCGCACCCAGCGGTGCGCCACAGCAGACCGCCGCGAATCCTTTGGCGAAGAAATCGCGTCTCGACGCGATCAAGACGATCGTCGTGATCTACGCGGAGAATCGCTCCTTCGATCATCTCTACGGCCTGTTTCCGGGCGCGAATGGCCTGCAGAATCTGAGCAGCGCGCAAACGACCCAGCTCGATCGCAACGGCTCTCCGCTCGCAACCCTGCCGCCGGTGCCGGGCGAGGGTCTTACCGATCCGTCCGATCCGAAACAGATCACGACCGAGGCGACGCGCGGACATCCGAACCGGCCGTATGCGCTGGACGATCCGAATGGTTACGGCGTCGGCTTCGACTACAAGCTGCACGATCTCGTACATGCGTTCTACCAGAATCAGATGCAGATCGATGGCGGCCGCAACGACAAGTTCGCCGCATACAGCGACGCGGGCGGCGAGGTGATGGGCCAGTTCGACGGCTCGAAAATGGCGCTGTGGAAAATCGCGCACCAATACACGCTCGCAGACAATTTCTTTCAGGGCGCGTTCGGCAGCTCGTTCCTCAATCATCAATATCTGATCTGCGCCTGTGCGCCGTTCGACTTCAAGACCGAGGCCGATCCGAAAACCTACACGAACAATATCTCGGTGGTCGACGCCGACGGCGTGAGCCTGACGCTCGATCCGAACGGTCCGGCTTCGGCGCTCGACGGGCCGCCGAGGTTTGTTCGTTACGGCGTGCTCACGCCGGACTTCTACGCTGTGAACACGCTGCAGCCGCCGTATCAGCCGTCGGGCAATTCGCCGGCCTTAGGCGGCGATAAGCGCTTCGCCGATGCGCAGAAACCCAACACTCTGAGTCCGCAGATTGCGGCCACGATTGGCGATCTGCTCAACGATGCAGGCATCAGCTGGGCCTGGTATTCGGGCGCATGGCAGATTGCGCTGGACGGCGGTGTAGCGCTGACGGAAGTCGTGTTCCAATATCACCACCAGCCGTTCAACTATTACGCGAACTACGCGCCGGGCAAGGAGGCGCGCGCGCAGCATCTGCGCGATGGCGGGCTGGACGGCGCCAACCTCATCGCCGATATCGATGCAGGCAAGCTGCCGCAGGTGACGTTCTACAAGCCGCAAGGCAGCCAGAACCAGCACGCGGGCTACGCGACCATCAGCGCGGGCGATGCGCATATCGCCGAGGTGATTGCGCATCTGCAGAAAAGTCCGCAGTGGCCGCACATGGTCGTCGTCGTCACCTACGACGAGAACGGCGGCTGGTGGGACCACGTCGCGCCGCCGAAGGGTGACCGCTGGGGACCGGGCACGCGCATTCCCGCGATCATCGTCTCGCCATTCGCCAGGCGCGGCTATGTCGATCACACGCAATACGATACGGGTTCGATCCAGCGCCTGATCGATCATCGCTTCGGGTTGAAGCCGCTGCCCGGCATCGAGCAGCGCGACGCAGCGCTGCGCGCGAACGGTCAGGCCCCGATGGGCGATTTGACCGGCGCATTGAACCTGCCGCGCTGATCGAAGGCGAACCTGACCTGCGGCAATTCGCCCCAACGCGGCTGCGCCAGCGCCGGTGCAAGCCGTTGCGTTTCCGCAATGCGAATGCGACCGAGTATCGTGCGCGTAGGCGCCGGAGCGCGGTAACATACCGTTCCTCACCCCCATACGTCATCGTCAGGAGACCCGCTCATGCCCGTGAAAGTCGCGATCAATGGTTATGGCCGCATCGGCCGCAATGTGCTGCGCGCGCTGTACGAATCCGGCCGCAACCACGAAATCGAAATCGTCGCGCTCAACGATCTGGGCGACGCGGAAACCAACGCGCATCTGACCCAGTACGACACCGCGCATGGCAGGTTTCCGTTCGAAGTAAAAGTCGAAGGCGGCGATCTCGTGATCAAGGGCGACAAGATCAAGGTTTGCGCCGAACGCGATCCGGCCAAGCTGCCGTGGGGCGCGCTTGGCGTCGATGTGGTGCTCGAATGCACGGGCCTGTTCACCTCGAAGGCCAAGGCCGGCGCGCATATCGCTGCGGGCGCGAAGAAGGTGATCATCTCGGCGCCGGGCGACAAGGACGTGGACGGTACCTTCGTGCAGGGCGTGAACCACGACAAGATCACGGCCAAACACGAGGTGATTTCGAATGCCTCGTGCACGACCAACTGCCTGGCGCCGCTGGCCAGTGTGCTGCACGAGAAGATCGGCATCGTGCACGGTCTGATGACCACGATCCATTCGTATACCAACGATCAGGTACTCACCGACGTGTTTCACAAGGACTTGCGCCGCGCACGTTCGGCGACGATGTCGCAGATTCCAACCAAGACCGGCGCCGCCGCCGCAGTCGGCCTCGTGCTGCCGGAATTGAACGGCAAGCTCGACGGTTTCGCGATGCGCGTGCCGACGATCAATGTCTCGGTCGTCGACCTCGTTTTCGTCGCCAAGCGCGCGACCACGCACGCGGAAATCGACGCGGTGGTGAAAGAAGCCAGCGAGGGCCGGCTCAAGGGCATCCTCGGCATGAACACCAAGCCGCTCGTCTCGGTCGACTTCAACCACAATCCACTGTCATCGATCTATGATTCGACGCAGACGCGCGTGATCGACGGTACCCTGGTCAAGGTGCTGAGCTGGTACGACAACGAGTGGGGCTTTTCCAATCGCATGCTCGACATGACGCTGACGCTGGCCAACGCCAAGTGAAGGAAGGCAGCCTGTGTAGCGAGGCTGCCATATTGAACCCACGGCGAGACAACGAGTGAGGACATGGCTGGATTGATCAGATTGTTCTTGCTGGCGGGGTTGCTCGTTGCCGCACAGGCGTTTGCGGCAACGAGCATGAATTTCCATCTCGAAGATCGTCTCGCGAAACTGCTTGATGCGAGCGCCCCGGCCGCCGAACGTGAGCTTGTACTCGATCAATACAGGAAAGACGCGCTTGCAGGCGATATCGCGGCGCAGTATTTCATAGGCAACCTGTATCGGCTCGGCAACAAGCTGCCGGGCAACATCGTCGCGCGCGATCCCGATCAGGCGTTCCGCTATCTGAGCAACGCCGGTGCGCACGGCTTCATCATCGCGATGGCGAAGACCGCGGAGCTCGAGCTCGAATTGAAGAAGCCCTACGAGGCGATGCTCTGGACCCAGTTGTACGGACATTACGAAGGCTATGGGGACGCCAAGGTGGACGCAGCCAACCATCGCCCGCGCACCGGCGGTTACTACGCCAACCTCCTGCATCGCACGTATGCCGTGTTTGGCAGCGATGCCACGCAGACGCAAGCGATGCAGGCCGACTTTCAAGCCTTTATCGAACAACATGACGCCGAGATCCATGCCGGCATGGTTTTGGGCCGCGACGCGCGTGCAGCGCCGGAGCAGAAGCCCCGGCCCGCGCCGCAGAAAATCAATTTCAGCTCGCTCAAAGCTGGCCTTCCGGCGCATGCACAGGACGATCTCGGCGAATTCGTCGTGGCGTTTTCTGCCGATGGCAAAGTCAAACGAGTATTTTTGTTCGACTGCACTCCCGATATCGCAATGGGACCCGAATTGAGTTCCGCGATGTTGCGCATACAGGCTGAAGCGACAACGGATCAGGACGGTCTGCGCTATGCCTGGGTATCGTTGAACATGCAGGGTTACGGAACCGAGCGGATACTGAACGGGTATTGATCGCCAGGTACGACCAGAGCCTTGAAGATTGATCAGGCTATCGTCAACATCCACAGTCACTGCGGAAGGCAAGAGGACGGGCGATGGATTTCTAGCGCATCGTTTGCGTATTGCTTGTGCTGTTCGGCGCGTCTTGGGGTATCACCAGGGTGGATTAAAACAAGCTGCCCGAACTTGCACGTTTTCTCGACAAAACCACGCCGCAACAAGAGCGCCAGCAGATTTTCGCCGCCTGGCGCGAGAGCGCTTTGGCAGGCGATCCCGACGCGCAGTACGTGGTGGGTTCGATCTACCGGCGCGGCGACGATGCGCAGCCGCCTGTCGCGCGCGATGCCGATCAGGCACAGCGTTATCTGAGCACGGCGGCGGCGCACGGTCGCGTGTTTGCGATGGCCAAGATGGCCGAGCTTGAACTCGCCGAGGATCGCCCGCTCGATGCGATGATCTGGACGCAGATCTATGGCTATTACCGCGGCTGGGCCGGCACCGCGAATCCCGGCGACTACGGCGAGCACAACGAGCGCCAGCCAACCTTGTACTACGAGGATCTGCTGCGCCGCGTGTCGGAGCGCGCCAAGAAAAAACTCGGCGATCAGCAGACGCCGCTGGTCGTGCAGCAGGTCAATGCGTTCATTGCCGCTGCGTGCACAACAGGGGTACGGTATTTCGCCGCGCTGGACCGGGCCGCAGGCGAAGTTCGTGAACGCCAAAGAATTTCGTCGCGTAAACATTCCGACCGGGCGGCGCAGCATGGCTTCGGAGTGGGTGCTCGAATTCACCGCCGACGGCTCGGTGAAAAAAGCCGAACCCTTCGATGCGCTGCCGATTTTCATCGCCGCCAACTCGCATCACGGACTGGTGACGCAATACGAAACCGACAATGCCGGCAACGCAGCGCGGAGCGTTTCGCGTTGAAAACCGTCGATCTGAAAAAATCCGATTGGCCGCTCGGGCCGACGCTTACCCGCTGACGGTCCGCCTCGATCTGCTTCGCAGCGCCTCCCTCCCCACTCCAACGCCCCGGCTCCACGAGCCGGTTGGCGGCATGCGTCCTGCCCGTCGGGCGGAGTGGTCGATGGCGCCGACAGATTGCCGCTGCAGTTGCCTGTAATTTCTCCGAGCGAATACGGAATGAGTAGCCGGGTCGGTAGCAGAACGCTCCGACCGCAGTGACTTCAGCGGCAAATTGTTCTCAATCTATCGGAGGAAATGATCCATGAATACTCGAATGATGGTCGCAACCATGTCGGTCGCGCTCGGTGTGGCGGGGTCAGTCTTCGCGACGCATGCCAGTGCGTGCTCTGTTTCTGCTCTCCGAGCGGCAGCTGAACCGGGAAGTGCGGCAGCGCTGGCGGCTGCCCAGTTCAAGGCGGCAACCCTGGGCAATGTCGCATCCGCCCAGCAGAACAATTCAGGCAACGCACATGGATCGATTGTTGGGTTTTGGAGGTTCGCTTTTACGGCGTACGACGGCGTCACCTCGCTAGATTGGGGATTCCAGCAATGGCATTCCGATGGTACGGAACTCACCAATTCCGGAGGGCACCCGGCGGTAGGTGGAAATTTCTGCATGGGTGTATGGGAACAGAAGGGTGGCGGTGCGTACAGCCTCAATCACTGGGCGATAGCTTGGGGGGCTGCGCCGCCATTCGATCCGCTAGTCTTGACCGGTTTGGTCCACATCCGCGAAACGGTCACCGTCGATAAAACCGGTAACTCCATGACCGGCTTCGTTACCCAAGACTTGTACGCTGCGGATGGAATAACTTTGTTGGCACCGGACATCGGCGACGGTACGGTCTCGGCTACGCGTATTACGCCGACTAGTTTGCCGTAAGGCCATACGTGGATGGCGCCAGTGCAAATCGGTGCACGATGGGTGGCAGCGCGCAGGGAGTGCGCGCTGCCCGGACGACGAACACCGTCATTCGGGGCCAGTCTGGTGCAACTCTTTTTTCGACGCGATCGTCTCGATCAAGGCGATCTGCAGGCGCGAGTGCAGCTTGACCAGCGTACGCCACAGCAAGGTGAGGATCAGCGCACCCATCAGCAACACGGCGACCAGCAGTTCAGCCGGCGGCAGGATCGATGAGCTGAGCGCGCTGACCAGCAACAGCATCGCCGCAGTGGACACGGCCGGAATCACCTCGGCGAGCACGCGGCGTACGCGCTCGTTGCGCCGGCCTACACCCGGCACGCTGACTTCGGCGAGCATCATTGCCAGCGCCTTGAGCTTGCGGTAGGCGGCGATCAGGAATGGCAGCGACAGGATCAGCGCCGCGCTCCAGATCGCGGTGTGCTGGAAATTGCGGTTCGGCAGCCAGCGATTGAGGTCGAGAAAGTCGGTGCTCGCAACATACGCGCCCGCGCCGAAGATCGCGGCGACGAGGCAGAAATTGACGAAGGTCTGCAGCAGGATCCGGCGCACCATCGCCGCAATCACCGCGCGGTCGCCCTCGAAGCGCAGACTTTGCAGCCAGTTGGTATACATGTGCAGAATATTGCGAAATCCACTCGGCACGCTGGCGCGCAGGCGCCGCGCGAGCGGGTCGGCCGCGCGCATCAGGTACGGCGTCAGCAGGGTCGTGATCGCCGATACCGCGACCGCGATCGGATACAGAAACGCACTGGTCACCTTGAGCGTGGTGCCGAGCGTGGCGATGATGAACGAGAACTCGCCGATCTGCGCCAGGCTCATGCTGATGCGCATCGAGGTACGCCCGCTCTGGCCCGCGACGAATGCGCCGAAGGTGCGCGCGAGCACCTTGCCGACGATGACGACTGTCGTGATCACGGCGATCGGGCCGGCATATTCGACCAGCACATGCGGGTCGAGCATCAGGCCGATGGTGACGAAGAACACTGCGCAGAACATGTCGCGGATCGGTTCGATCAGATGCTCGATGCGGCGCAGCGCGCGCGCCTCGGCGATAATTACGCCGATGACAAACGCGCCCAGGGCGACGCTGTAGCCGAGCTTGACCACCAGCAGGCAGAAGCCGAACAGCAGGCCGAGCACGCCGACCAGCAGCATCTCGTTGTGGTTGAAGCGCGCGACGAAATCGAGCAGGCGCGGCACGGTGAGGATGCCGATTACCAGCGAGGCGACGAGGAACACGGTCAGCGTGCCCAGCGTGCGCAGCGCGACGAAGCCGTCGACCGTGCCGGTGCTGGCGACGCTGGACAGCACCGCGATCATGCCGACCGCGAGCACATCCTCGACGATCAGGATCGCGAACACCGACTGCGCGAAAGCCTCGCGGCGCAGGCCCAGATCGTCGAGCGCCTTGATCGTGATCGTGGTCGAGGAAATCGACAGCATCGCGCCGAGGAACAGCGCGTCCATCGTGCGCCAGCCGAAGGCGAGGCCGATCTCGTAACCGAGCCAGAGCATCATCACGATGCCGGTCAGCGCGGCGACCAGCGCCGTGGCGCCGACCTGGCGCAGACGTTTCACGCTGAATTCCAGACCCAGCGAGAACAGCAGGAACACCACGCCGAGCTCGCCGAGGGTGTGGATCGTTTCCTCGTCGGTGACCAGCGAATACGGCGGCGTATGCGGGCCGATCAGCACGCCGGCGACGATGTAGCCGAGCACCACGGGCTGGCGCAGCAGGTGAAACACGACCGTCACCACGCCTGCCATCAGCATGATGATGGCAAGGTCATGGATGAATGCGATCGTGTGCATGGAAGCTCGTGCGGCGGTCCGTGACTACATCTTGGCGGAGCGATAGCGGTTGCGCAACGTCGAGTTGTCATTCCGGCATGGAGTGCCGGAATGCAGGCGCCATGGACGGCAGGTGGCGGACATCGAGGACTCAAATTTCGGCAGAAACCCAACCATGCAGGTTGCATTCGAGTATTTCCGTGGCGACGGCGGGGTTGACGCCGCCGCATGAGTCATGATGAAATAGACGTCTAAACACCTAGACGTCTGTAATTGGAGCGTATCATGCTGGCGCCACCGACCGAGTTCCCCGATGCGCTTGCCGATCCGCAATCGGCTCCCGAAATTCGGCGCGGACACCGCGCGCTGCGGGATATTCATCTGGCCGTGATCGGTGCCAGCGGACGTGTCGGTAGCCGCTTGCTCGAGCTGATTGCGGCGCAGGAAGGCACATGGCACGCGGCGGGCGTCGATCCGCGCATTGTCGGCGTCGCCAATTCGCGCCAGGCACTGATCTCGCTTCCAGGTATTGGTGCGGCGAATGCGGTCGCGCGGCTGCGCGCGGTGACGTCCGAGCCGACTGCCGCCGCTGCGTTTGCCGAGGCACTATTACATCTGCCGGCACGGCCCCTGATCGTGCTCGATTGCAGCGCCAGTGCGGACGTCGCCGCGCGCTACCCGGACTGGCTCGCGGCCGGCATCGATATCGTCACGCCGAACAAGCTCGGCCCGTCCGCGGACAAGGCATTGGCGGCTGCGATCGCCGCCGCGCAAAAGGCGTCCGGCACGCATTTGTACGATGCGACCACGGTTGGCGCGCAGCTGCCGTTGCTGTCGACGCTGCGCGAACTGCAGCGCGCTGGCGATCGCGTCGAGCGCTTCGAGGCGGTGCTGTCAGGCACGCTGTCCTATGTGCTCGGCCGTGTGCAGCAGGGCGAGGCGCTGTCCGCCGCGGTGCGCGGCGCGGTCGCCGAAGGCTATGCCGAACCGCATCCGGCGCGCGATCTGTCGGGTGAGGACGCCGCGCGCAAGCTCGTGATTCTGCTGCGCGCGCTTGGCCATGATCTGGACCTCGCCGATATCGAATGTGTGCCGCTGGTCGATGCGCAATTGCTGGCCGAGCCCGATCCTGCCCGATTCCTGCACGGCCTTGCCGGCGCCGACGACACCTGGCGCGCGCGCGCCGCACTGGCGCAGGCGCGCCGCGAGTGCTGGGTGTATCGCGCGAGCTTCGATCAAGCGGATGGCCGCGCGCGCATCGCGCCCGAGCGTGTGCCGCTCGACCATGCACTGGCCCGGCTTGCACCCTGCGAAAACAAACTGATCCTGCACAGCGCGTTCTATCGCGCTGCGCCGCTCACGGTTTCCGGTCCGGGTGCCGGCATCGACCTCACCGCCGCGGGCGTGCTCGGCGACCTGCTCATCGCCACACGGCGCTATGCCGTGCAACCCGCTGCGACGACCGCTTCGTCGCAGCGCATCGAGGCTGCGGCGTAGGCACGCGAGCGCAAGCTGACAGCTTGCGCCGGCTGTGCGATTTCGCCGCAGCGCATTGGCTGGAAACCGCCGATGCTGCGGTTAGAATGCGGATTCGAGTTCTCGCTCCAAGGAGCAGCGCATGGCCATTCTTCGCATGACCCACCTGGATCTCGCCGGCAAGCGCGTGCTGATCCGCGAGGACCTCAACGTGCCGCTCAAGGATGGCAGGATCAGCGCGAGTCAGCGCCTCGAAGCTGCGCTGCCGACGATCAAGCTCGCGCGCGATGCGGGCGCGCGTGTGATGGTGATGTCGCATCTGGGCCGGCCCAAGGAAGGCCACTTCAAGGAATCCGAATCGCTCGCGCCGGTTGCGCAATGGCTCGGCAACGCACTCGGCAAACCGGTGCCGCTGCTGCGCGATTATCTCAATGGCGAAACGATCGATGTCGATCCGGGCCAGGTCGTACTGCTGGAAAATTGCCGTTTCAACGTTGGCGAGGAAAAAGACGACGCCACGCTCGCCGAGCGCTACGCGATGCTCTGCGAGATTTTCGTCATGGACGCGTTCGGCACCGCGCATCGCGCGCAGGCCTCGACGCATGGCGTGATCCGGCGCGCGCATATCGCCTGCGGCGGCCCCTTGCTGATGGCCGAACTCGATGCGCTGGGCAAGGCGCTCGAGCATCCGAAGCGGCCGCTGCTCGCGATCGTCGCCGGCTCGAAGGTTTCGAGCAAACTGGAATTGCTGCAAAGCCTGATCGGCAAGGTCGATCAGCTCATCGTCGGCGGGGGCATCGCCAACACGTTCATCGCCGCGGCGGGTTACGGCGTCGGCAAGTCGCTCTACGAAGCCGATCTGATTGCGACCGCGCTTAAAATCATTGCCGATGCGAAAGCGCGCGGCGCGGACGTGCCGATTCCCGAGGACGTCGTCGTCGCGGCCGAGTTCAAGGCCGACGCGCCGGCGACGGTGAAGAAAGTCGCCGACGTTGCTGCCGGCGACATGATTCTCGATATCGGCCCAGCCACGGCGTTGCGGTACGCGGCGCTGGTCGAGAAAGCCGGCACGGTCGTCTGGAACGGGCCGGTCGGCGTGTTCGAGTTCGATGCGTTCGGCAAGGGCACGGAAACGCTCGCGCACGCGATCGCCAGGTCGCAGGCATTTTCCATCGCTGGCGGCGGCGATACGCTCGCCGCGGTGGAAAAGTACAAAGTGGAAAAAGCGATTTCGTATATTTCCACGGGCGGCGGCGCATTCCTCGAATTTCTCGAAGGCAAGGAATTGCCGGCCGTGGCTGCGCTCAGGGCTCGCGCCTGACGTTGCGCCTCGCGGTGTTCGATTCCGGCGGCACTCGGTCGCCGGACGCACGCCCCAACGCCATTGCTATTGATTAAGCTCAGGCGCAGCCGCACGCTGCGTTGTGCTGATATATTGTTATCGATGCCATGAGCAGCAGTGGGTATTCCGGGAGGAAGGATGCAAGCGCAAGTCCGCCGTACCAAGATTATCGCCACGCTGGGGCCGGCCACTGACCGCCCTGGCGTGCTCAAGCAGATCATCGCCGAGGGTGTCGACGTGGTGCGCTTGAATCTGTCGCATGGCACCGCCGAGGACCATCAGCGGCGGGCGAAGGAGGCGCGGGAAGCCGCCGCCGAACTCGGCCGCGAGGTCGCCGTGCTGGCCGATCTGCAGGGCCCGAAAATCCGCATCGAGAAATTTTTCGCCGGCCCGGTGATCCTCGAACCCGGCCAACCTTTTGCCCTGGACTGCCGCTCTGAAGCGCCGCCGGGCGATGTCACGCGCATCGGCGTGAGTTACCTGAATTTGAACAATGATGTAAAGGCGGGCGATATCCTGCTGCTTGACGACGGCCTGATTTCGCTGCAGGTCGACATGATCGACGGCACCACGATCCGCACAACCGTGCTTGCAGGCGGCGCGCTTTCCGACCGCAAGGGCATCAACCGCCAGGGCGGTGGCCTCTCGCTGACTGCGCTGGCCGAGAAAGACAAGACCGACATCAAGATCGCCGCGCAGTTGAATGCGGATTTCCTGGCGATATCGTTCGTCAAATCCGCGGCGGATATCGAGGAGTCGCGCAAGCTCATGCGCGCGGCCGGCGGCAGCGCGGCGATGGTCGCCAAGATCGAACGCAGCGAGGCGATCGGTACGGCGCTCGCGGGAATCATCGACGCCTCCGACGTGGTCATGGTCGCGCGCGGCGATCTCGGCGTCGAGATCGGCGACGCCGAGCTACCGGGCATCCAGAAGAAAATCATCCGTGAAACGCTGGCGCGCAACAAGGTCGTGATCACGGCGACGCAGATGATGCAGTCGATGGTCGAGTCGCCGATTCCGACGCGCGCCGAAGTGCTCGATGTCGCCAACGCCGTGCTCGACGGCACCGATGCGGTGATGTTGTCGCAGGAAACCGCGGCGGGCAAGCATCCGGAAAAGGCGGTCGCGGCGATGAGCCGCGTCTGTCTCGGTGCCGAGCGCCAGTTCGAGCCGAAACCGAATCTGGACATGGTCACGCGCATCGACCGCGTCGATCAGGCGATCGCGCTGGCGGCAATGTATACCGCCGGCCATATCGGCGTGCGCGCGATCATCGCCTTGACCGAGTCGGGCGGCACCGCACAGTGGCTCAGCCGCTACCGTTCGCTCGTGCCGATTTACGCGCTGTCGCGCCGCCAGGGCGCACGCCGGCGCATGATGATCTATCGCGACGTGACTCCGGTGGCCTTCGATGCGCACGGCGTCGATCCCGCGCACGCGGTCAAAGCCGCCGTGCAGCACCTGTTCAATCTCGACTATCTGACCGAAGGCGACCGCGTGATCCTGACCACTGGCGATCACACCGGCCAGCACGGCGGTACGAACACGCTCAAACTCCTGCGCGTCGGGCCGGGTGGCGTGGCGGAAGGGCTTGGGGATTTGTAACGAAACAGATTAGGAATGCGTGGAGTCGTGCTGTACTCGCCCCTATCGGCTGCCGCCACTTTCCCCCGCTGCGCAGGGGAAAGATTCCAGGTACGCGTGCTTTTTTTCCATCCCTTACCGCTGCGTAGCGGGAGAAGGTGCCGAAGGCGGAGGAAAGGGGCGTTTTGACTTTCAGCTTCCGTGCTTCTCCATCCCCGCGCGGTGCTTCTCGAACCAGCCGATCGTATACAGCACCTGGTCGAGCATATTGCTCGGCCGCGTATTGATTTCGTGCGAGGCGCCGGGGATGCGCAGCATCGCGGTATCGACCTTGCGCAGTTTCAGCGCCTGATAGAACTGTTCGGCCTCGCTCGACGGCGTGCGGTGGTCCGATTCGCCGGTGATCATCATCGTCGGCGTTTTCACATTGGCGACATAGGCGATCGGCGAGCGTTTCATATAGTGCTCGGCGTTGTCCCACGGCATACCCGGGAACCAGTACTTCGCGAACAGCGAATAGAAGTCGCTCGTCAGCACGAAGCTGTACCAATTGATCACGGGCTTGGCCACGACCGCAGCGCGGAAGCGATCGGTATGACCGACGATCCATGCGGTGAGCACGCCGCCGCCGCTGCCGCCGGTGACGAAGAGGTTGCTCGTGTCGATGCTGCCGCGTGCGATCACTGCGTCGGTGACGCTTATGAGATCGTCGTAGTCCTGGCCCGGATACGCGTTCTCGATCAGGTTGGCGAACTCGCTGCCGTAGCTCGTGCTGCCGCGCGGATTGCAGTAGACGACGACATAGCCCTGCGCTGCGTACAGCTGCGTTTCGGGCGCAAAGCGTGGGCCGTAGTTGGCAAACGGCCCGCCGTGAATTTCCAGCAGTAGCGGATACGACTTGGCCGGATCGAAGCGCGGTGGCTTGACGATCCAACCCTGGATCGTGCGGCCGTCG
>NZ_DATBQK010000018.1:0-46498 GCF_036560865.1 Rudaea sp. | reverse complement strand
GTTGCCTTCATCGAAGCCGCGGTTGCTCGACCACGCCGCTTCCTCGGAGTCGATCTCGAAACTCGCGCCCTGCATGTCGTTGCGCCAGCGCACCGAGTCGAAAATGAAAAATTCCGGTTCCGGACCGAAGAACGCCGTATCGGCGATGCCGGAGGATTTCAGGAACGCCTCGGCGCGCTTGGCCACCGAGCGCGGGCAGCGCGTGTACGCCTGCATCGTGGAAGGCTCCAGCACATCGCAGGTCAGGATCAGGGTCGGCTCGGCCGCGAACGGATCCAGTACCGCACTGTCCGCATCGGGCATCAGCACCATGTCCGAATCGTTGATGCCTTTCCAGCCGGAAATACTCGAACCGTCGAACATCTTGCCGTCTTCGAACAGGCTCTCGTCGATCGCCTTCACCGGAAACGTTACGTGGTGCTGCACCCCGCGCATGTCCGCAAACCGCAGGTCTACAAACTCCACCTTCTTTTCTTTGATTAACTGGGTGACGGCGTTGGACATTGGCACTCCGTGTGGATACTGAGGAATACCCTTACTCAGCAACACCTGTGCCAATTGCTATGAAAAATAAATGTAGATAAATCAATTAGTTAAATATATAACTTTGCGGTGCAGCACAAAATAGCACCAAAAACGTGATAGCTGTGATAAGAATGCACTATTACAGTGCGTAAGCGACGCGACGAATGCACAACAATGCGCAGAGTCAGGGCTGGGCAACAAGCCGGAACGAAGCGCTGGATCCGCTCGCTCTACTGCTGGGCGATGCCGCACTCGCGATTGAAATCCCCGATCGCGCCGACCAGCGAGATCACCGCTTCGCGCTCCACCTCCGTCAGATGGGGATTCCAGCAATCCAGCAGCATGACGACGCGCGTGGATGCGCCGCGATTCCACGCCTCGTGCTCGAATGTGTCGTCGAAAGTGAAGCACTGACCTTCCTGCCAGACCCGCTGTTCGCCGCCGACCGTGAGCGCGCAATTTTCCGGAACGATCAGCGGCAGGTGGGTGACCAGGCGCGTATTGGTCACGCCACGATGCGGCAGGATGTGCGTGCCTGGCGTCAACACCGAAAAGCAGATTTCCGGCGCGTGCTCGCGAATGCGCACGATGGGCAGGGATTCGATGATCGCCGCCGTGCGCGGGCAGCGTGCGCAGTTGGCGTCCATCCGCTCACCGTGGCGATAGAAAAAGAACGCGTCCCAGACTGGCTTGTCGCCCGCGCCGGCCAGATACCGCGTGACGTCGTCGGTTGAATTGATTTTGAGAAATGGTTCGATGCCCTGCTCGTCGCGCAACACGGCAAGCAGCTCATCGCGGATGATCGTGAAATTGTCCTCAAGCTGCGCATACCAGGGAAACAGCGCGCGATCGAGATAAGGCGTGGTCGGCAGATCGGGAAAATACAAAAACTTCGGCCGCTGGCGTGGATCGGGATAGTTCGCGGGCGCCAGCTCGAGGTAAATGTCCAGACAATGCATCACGCGCGCGAGGCTGGCCTCGCCATGCGCTTCGCGCAGTGGTTCCAGCGCCCGTACGAACAACAGCCTGCGTTCGGCATCGACGAAGCGCATGGCGTGCTTGACGTTTTTGCGCAGGCCCGGCGCCGTCGTCTCGTCGCTGCGCCAGAGACCTTTGGCCTGCGCCGCAAGGATCGCGCGGAAATAGTGTTTCAAGGCCTCATGGCGCTCGCCGATGTCTTCGCACAGCCTAGCCAGAAAGAGCCGCGCGACAAAGAATTTTGGATCGATCTGCACTGCACGTTCAAGCACCGATTGCGCCGCGTCCGGCCGCGACGCGGCGAGGTAGGCGAGACCGAGATTCTTCAGGAACACGACGTTCTCACCGTCGACCCGGCAGGCGTGCTCGATCAGGTCAACCGCATTCCGCGCATCGCCGCGAGTGAACGCCATGAGCCCGCAAAAGTGCAGGGCTTCCGCGTGCTCTGGATCCAGCGTCAGGGCGCGCGCGAACGCGCTCTCCGCCTCGGCATCGCGACCCTGTTCGGCGGCACTTCGGGCGATGCGCAGCGCGGAATCGAGAGCGGAAGCGGCGGCGTTATCCATCGCAAGTCGTCTTGCGCATGGAAACACCTGAAGCCGCTCGCAGTGCCGGGCAACTATTCATGGCGACCAGAATATCCGCTCAGGCAAACGGTGCTGCGATCGCGGCGGGCAGCCCGCCCCGGCGCACATCTTCGGCTTCCGCGCCGCGGCCAAGGCGATCGAGCAACTCGGCAAGCGGTTTGCGCAATTCGTGCGCGTCGGGCGCATGCCGCAGGCCCTCGGCGAGGTAATACGCCGCGCCGCTCACGTCGCCGAGTTTTTCCATGCACCAGGCGCACGCGTTCGCCGCGCCCGCATGCGCGGGATCGAGCAGCAGCGCGCGCCGATAGAATTTGAGCGCCTTCAATGCGTGGCCTTTCTTGCGCGCGACGTCGCCCAGCCCCGCATTTGCGCCAAACGCCTGTTGATTGTCGGCGAGCAACTCGGCGAACAGGTCGCGCGCGGCATCGGCTTTATCCTGACGGAATCTCGAGCGCGCAAGATAGAGTTTGGCAATGCTCAAATCCGGACGCAGGCGCCGCGCATTCTCGAACGCTTTTTCCGCGAACCCGAATGCACCCTGATCGAACAACGCGCGGCCCAGGCTCGTCTGGATCGCCGCATCTGCGGGTTTGAGGTCGGCTGCCCGCGACAGGAATTTGGCTGCGTTCTGCGCATCGTTGCGGGCCAGATACACGTTGCCGAGCCCGAACAGGATCAGTGGATCTTCCTCGCTCGCGCGCCGACCGATCTTGAAGCGATTTTCCGCGGCGCCGATGTCTCCTTCGCGCAGATGCAGATGGCCGACGAGGTTGTGCGCTTCGACCGAATTCGGATCCAGATCCAGCGCACGCTCGAAACTCGCGCGCGCCGCAGCTTCATCGTTGAGACGCAGCAACACGCCGCCAAGCGAGATATGAAACTGTGCCTGCTCCGGCGCAATCTCGATCGCGCGACGGATCAACTCACCTGCGGCGACTGAGTCGCCACGCTGCTGGTGCAACACGCCGAGCAGATGCAAGGCTTGCGCGTCGTCGGGCTGGGCCTGCAGATAGTCACGATACGCAGGTTCGGCAGCGGCGAGATTGCCGCTATGGTGCAGCTGGAGAATTTCTTCGAGCGTCATGGATCGATCACGAATCGCGTCAGCGGGATTTGGACACTACAAGGGTAACATTCGACCGCACCCGCTTCAGCACGCAGCGCTACCGTACTGCCACGGTCGGCAGCGGCGCCAAGTTGAGCCGCAAGCGCTCAACGAGAAAGTCCTCGGCCCAGCTGCGCATGCTCGCATCGCGGATGAAGCCACAGTGGCCGCCGTGCGGCACGATCACCAGTTCGGTCTTCGGCGCAAGCTTGAGCGCACGGAAATCGGCCACGGGAATGATCGGATCGTCGGCCGCGGTGAGGATCGTAGCCGGCACATCGAGCGCAGCCAGGCGTTCGCCGGTCAGCGCATAACCATCGAGATAGTTCTCCAGCGTGCCGAAATCGGTATGCCGCTGCACCATGCTGCGCGTGAGTTCGCGGAGGCCGCCGCGCAATTCGCGCCGGGTAAACCAGTCCACCTGCGGAAACAGCGATTGCTTGCGCTTGAGCGAGCCGCGCCATTTGCGCATGAAATAGTATTCGTAGAACGGTGGTGCGTTCTCGATCGCCACCATCGCCGCATGCGGACTCACCGGCGGACACACGGCGAACGCCCAGGCCAGCGCAATGCCCGCTGCGCGCGCATGCAGCGCCACGCGCAAGGCAAAATTGCCGCCGAGCGAATAGCCACCGACGATCAGCGGCCGCTCGGGGAACATCGCGGCGATCGCCTTGACCGCGCCGACGACTTCGTCGATGCGACACGAATGAAACAAATCCGCATTCAGATGATGAGTGTCGCCGTGATCGCGGAAATTCAAACGGAACACGTCGCAGCCTTCGCTGAGCAGGCGCGCGCCGGTGTGCATCACGTAGGTCGAATGCACGCTGCCTTCCCAGCCATGCAGCAGAATCGCCAGCGCACGCGGTTGCGCAAGCGACTGCTGCCGCGTGTAAAAACCCTGCAGGAGCACGCCGCCGCCACAGTCGAGGATATGCTCGCTCGAGGTGTCTTCCAGCGCCGCACGCCGGCGCCGGAACAGCAATCTGCGCACGCCGCTCGTGGCGAGCACCGACTGTACATGCGGATTGCGCAGCCAGCGGCGTGGACGGAAGGTGACCGCTTGTACGCTCATTCAGCTGTATCCCAGCGCCGCGGCGACGCGTGCGCGCGCGGTTTCGGCTATCTGCCGGCGGCCTTCATCGTTCAGCGCCAGCGGTTCGAGAAAATGCACTTCGGCATCCATGCTCGGACCGCCGAGGACGCGCACGAAGTTGGCGAAGAAACTTTCCCTGGCGCCGAACGGCACGCGCAAATCCATTTTTCCACTTTTACCGTAGCACAGCGCGACCGGCTGCACGGGCACGCGCGCATCGGCGGCGACCTGGAAGATGCGCGCATGGAAGGTGCGCACGTTGTCGCCTGCGCCGGTGCTGCCCTCGGGGAACACGCCGGCCGACATGCCTTCGCCGAGCCGCGCGGTCATGCGCTGCATCACCACACCGAGCGAGTGCACGCTGCCGCGCTGGTGATAGATCGTGCCGGCGCGCGTTGCCAACCAGCCGACCAGCGGCCAGCGCTCGATTTCGGCCTTGGCCACGAAACACATCATGCGCTGGCTGTGCATGAGTTCGATATCCATCCACGACACGTGATTGGCGACGAACAAGGTCGCGCCAGACAGCGGTTCGCCGATGCGCCGAATGCGAAAGCCGAAGCGGCGCACCAGCGCGCCTGACCACCAACGCGTCATCCAGTAGTCCAAGCGTTCGCCGCCGACGCTCAGGCGCCGCGCCAGTGGATTGAACACCGCCAGCGCCAGTGGAATCGCAATCAGGACATGCACGAGCAACAACGGCGTGCGCAGCAGATAGCGCAGCGGGCGCAGCCAGTCGCGCGGCACACTGGCGCCGGTATCAAGCGTGGCGTTCATCGGCGCGATGGTAGCCAAGCGGCCGCAGTCGCGCCAGCGCTGCGATGCAGCATCGATAGGCGCGGTTCAGTAACCTCAGCCGGTCGGCAGGGCCTGCTTCGGCACGATCGCAACGGTCAGACGCGAGATGCACACGAGTTTGCCGGCGGGGTCCTCGATGCGGATTTCCCAGACCTGGGTGCTGCGCCCGACGTGCAGCGGTCGCGCGGTGCCGGTGACAATGCCGCTGGTGACTGCGCGCAAATGATTGGCATTGATGTCGAGGCCGACGGCGACTTCACGCACCGGATCGATGCACAGCATCGAGGCCATGCTGCCGAGGGTTTCGGCGAGCGCGACGGAGGCGCCGCCATGCAACAACCCGTAAGGCTGATGCGTACGCGCGTCGACTGGCATCGTCCCGCGCACATAGTCGTCGCCCACGTCGGTTATGCGGATATCGAGCGTTTCGATCATGGTATTGGGCCGCAGGGCGTTGAGCTGATCCAGCACGGGTATCGTTTTCCACAAGGCCATATGTGCAACTCTCCGGTGAACGCGCGGCTACGCTAGCCGCGGTGATTTTTTGTCGCGCGGGATTAGCGCCCCGGCAAAACCAGGCGCGGCACACCGTGCGCGCTGCGCTCCTCGATCACGCTCGCGCGCGTATCCAGCGGTCCGCGCAACGCGTCGGGCGTCGCCGTTGCTTCGCCGCGCTCACTGCGCAAGGCGTTGCGATATGCAACTTGTGCCGCCGCCATGTCGCCCTGCCCCGCGCAGGTATCGCCCAGAGCTTCCCATGCGGGTGCGTCGGCTTCGATCGCCAGCGCGCGCGTCAGATAGCCGTGCGCCTTGCCCCACAATTCGCTCTGGTTGCACAGACGGCCCAGGGTCAACAACAGGGCCGCGCTGTTCGGCTGCGCGGCCAGCCAGCCCTCGGCCTGGCGCAGACGCGTGCTCGCTTCGGCAGGGCCGAGTTCGCCATAGGCGCGCACCAGGGGCTCGGACCACTCGCGGCGCAGCCCCGATTCGATTTCGCTCATTGCCGCCAGCGGCTGGCCGAGCGTCGCCGCACGGCGCGCGTAAGCGATCAACACGCTTTCGATGCGCCGCTGCGCGCGACTGAATCCCGACCACAAGACGTTCAGCTGGTCGGCGCTCGCGGCGCCAGCCAGCGCGGCGCCCAGCGTGCGTGCTTCAAGTTGCGCGAATTCCGCCGGCGGCAGGACTTGACTGCGCGCCAGCGGAGTCAGCGTCTGCAACGCGGTTGTCGTGTCGCCGCATTGCAGCGTCGCGTCGGACAGACTGCGCCAGGCGGCGGGCGACAAAGTGGATTTGTCCACTTCCGGTTTCAACAGCGCCAGCGCGTCGGCTGCACGGCCATGATCAAGCAGAAAGCGTGCACGCAGCGCGAGCGCGGCCGGCGCCGCACTGTCGGCCGCAGCGTCGAGCGCCGCCGTCGCGGCTTCGCGATCGCCACGCGCATGCGCCGCGTGTGCGCGTGCGAGCAGGGCCGGCGCGCGCAGAATCGGGACATGCGAAGCGCGCTCAAGTTCACGCGTGGCATTTGCATAGCGTCCCTCGACAAGGGCGACCAGACCATCGGCGAGGCGCTCGTGGCCGCGTCGACGCGCACGCCGCTGCCATGCGGCTCTCGGCCAGCGCAGCGCGCGCCAGGCAAGGCTGGCAAGCGCCCACACAAGCAACAGGGCAATCAATGCGAACACCGCCGAAGTTTCGATGCTGATGCCGCCGAAACGCACCAGTACATAACCCGGATCGAGCGCCAGCGCGTGCCAGCCATAGGCCGCCGCACACGCGACCAGCAACAACAGCAGCACGGCGATCCAGATTCTCACGACTGACCCTCGACCGGCGTCGGCGCGGTTTTGGCCGGCGGCGCCGGTTCGCTGCGCAACGCACGCGTCGCGCGCAGGTTGCGTAGTTCCTTGAGCGCGGCGCCGAGCACCGATGGTGCCGCTGGCGCGATCGTGGCCTTGGCAAGTTCGTCCAGCACGGCCTGTGCCTGAGTCACGTCGGCGCTGCTTGTGTCGAAGTTGGCGCCGAGTTGCGCACGCGCGGTCGCCAGCGCGCCGCGGAAGTGCGCTTCGTCGCGCGCCAGCAACGCAGCCTGTGCGTCGCGCAGCGAAGTATCGACCAGCGCACGTGCGAGCGCCGCATCGTTGTGTGCGAGCAAGGCTTGCGTGTCGCCATCGCGACGTACACGCACCAGCTCGCCGAAGATTTGCCACCAGCGCGCGGAAGTCGCAGGCGCTGCGGCTTGCATGCGGCTCGCCGCTGCCGGCAATTGCGCGAGCTTTGTGCGCAGCTGCGTCAACTGGGTCTGCACAGCCGGAACATTCGCGGCCTGCAATGCGTTCAACGCGTCGATCTCGGCCGCGATGCTCTGACGCACGGACGAAAATGCCGCGTCGTTGGCTTCGGCGAGCGCGCCATCGGCGAGACGATACGCTGCCAGCGCCGGCGCGGGATCGCTGAACAAGGCATAGCGCTCGCCGCCGAGCACGAGCAGCAGCTCGGCTTCGTTGAGCAGCAAGGCGTCGTGTCCGGACAGGCGTTTCTCGGCGAGATTGGCGATCGCGTCTTCGGCCAGGCGTGCGCGCTCGGATAGACCGAGCACCTGACCGCGCAGCGATTCATTCACCTTGGCCGCATCGTCGAGGCGTGCGCGCAAACCGTCGGCGTCGTGCCGCGTCGCCTCGACGCTGCGCGCCAGCGCGTCGACCTGTGCGCGCAACTGCTGCGCCTGGGTCTGTTCGTTCTGCGCGGATTGGTCGTGGCCCTGCTCGATCGTCTGCAAGCGCCAATACAGATAGCCCGCACCGGCGATCAGCGCCAGCAGCCAGAGCCAGCCTGATGCGCTACTGTGGCGGCGGGGCACAGTCGGTGCCGCATAAGGCTGACTCGCCGGCACAGCAGGTGGCGGTAGCGCGGAGGCGGAATTTTCGCTGTCGATTTCGCTCATGTCTGCATGCTAGCGAACTCGCGCCGCCGACGCACCTTTAGAGACGATGCTGGGCGAGCGCACGGCTCGCGGCGCCGAGCATGTCGACCACGCCCGCCGACGCGGCGATATGCGTGCGCGCGAAACCTGCCCGGCGCGCAGCCTGCGCGAGGCGCAGGCTGCTGACGATGGCATCGCCCGCAGCCAGCTTGGCAAACAGCGGCGCAGACAACTGCGCGCGCAGGTTATCCAGTGCCTCGGCACTGGACAACAAGGTCAGCAGTGGCTGCACGGCGAGCGCGAGCGCGTCGAAGTGACGCCGGGTCAGGCGCGGCACGCTGCGCTGGTATACATGGATACTTTGCAACGTCGCGCCGCGAGCGCGCAGCGTGCCTGGCAAGACGTCGCGGCCGCCGGGCGCGCCGATCAGGGCGACACGGCGGCCGCGCAGGCGCGCCAATTCAGGCAAGGCAAGCAGGCCTTCGCTGTCCTGCCGCGCCGCCGGCCAGATCACGCCGCGCAAGCCGCGTCGCGCGAGAGCGCGCGCCGTGCCTGCACCCATCGCGAAGATCCGCGTCGTGCGCGCGAAACGCAGCGTGGGCAGCAGCGTAAATGCGCAACGCACGGCGATCGGGCTGATGAAGATGACCATATCGGCCAAGCGCGCCTTGCGCAAAGCGGCGCGCGCCGTGACGGGCTCCGGCGTCGCGCGCAAGCCGATGCCGGGCAGGCTCAGCGCGGCGCCACCTTGCGCGACGATGCGCCGCTTGAGCGCAGCGGAAAGCGCGGCCGGCCGCGTGACGATCAGCGTCGCGCCGGCAAACAATTCGGCTGGTGCGGCGGTGCGGGAACTTGCACGAGTCATGGCGTCCCGATCTTACGCGTCGCCCGGCTTGATCGACAGCATTGCGCGACGCACACTACGCGGCCCTGTCTCCCGACCGCTTATGACCCGCGCATCGAAGCACACATTCGCCCGCACTTTTCTGCGCAAGGCGCTCGACGAAATCCCGTTGACCCGCGCGATGCAGATCGTGCTGCGCGACTACGACGGCGACCGGCTTTCCCTGTCCGCGCCGCTCGCGCCGAATGTGAACGACAAGGGTTGCGCATTCGGCGGCAGTCTCGCCAGCCTGCTCACGCTGGCCGGCTGGGGACTGGTCGTGCTGAAGCTCAAAGCGCTAGACCTCGATTGCGATATCTACGTGCAGGATTCGACCATCCGCTACCTCGCGCCGTTATGGACCGATCTGATTGCGCACGCCGAGCTGGCCGGCGGCGAATCCTGGGATGCCTTTGCCGCCACGCTCGGTGCACGCGGACGCGCGCGCCTGCGCCTGACCTGCCGTGCGCCACTTGCCGAAGGCGGCGATGCGTGCACGCTCGACGCGCGTTTCGTGGCGATCATGCGCAAAGCCGACGACGCAGGCTGAGTGCACGCCACGCGGCCGTTTTGCGGCACAATGGACGTGCGTTGTCTACCGTGAGCCGCACCATGTTGCAGCGAATCCTTGTGTTGCTTGTACTCGTCAGCCTCGCCGGTTGCCCCGAGTCGAAACCCGATCGCGACCTGCTCGATACGACGCTGCTGAACTACGCGACGGTGATCCGCTGGGGCAATTTCGAGGACGCTGTCGCGTATGTCGATCCGGAGACGCTCAAGGCGCATCCGCTGACGCGTCTGGATTTGGATCGCTACAAACAAGTGCGCGTGACCGGCTACAGCGAACAACCGCTGCGGCCGGACGGCGAGCTGCAGATGAAGCAGACGGTGGAAATTGGATTGGTCAACAACAATACCCAGTCGGTGCGTTCGATACTCGACCGCCAGGTCTGGCGTTTCGATGCGAAGGCCAAGCGCTGGTGGCTGGTGTCTGGCCTGCCGGACATCACCCAGCACTAGCAGCCTGTAACAGAGGAATTGAAAGCAGCTCGCTGGGTCTCGCGGCGCTGTGCTTGATCCTCAATCGGCCCATAGCTTCGGCTATGGGCCTCGCTCCGGAGCGGCGCCCAGCACCCCGATCCCGGCGCGATCCCTCTTCCCCTTCCTTACAGGTCACTAGACACGCGGGCGTCGATGTACAGATTTCCACAAATCCTGTTTTGGCGGACGCGATCCCTGGAACCCGGACTCACGCCGGGCGTACGCCGAAGGCGCCGTACTTCGCCATGGCTTTGCTCTGGGCGCCTGCGTAGCGGATAATCCGCGCCCCGCGTCCCGTTCGCGCCCGCCGCGCAGCCCAAGGTTCCATGTCCGATATCCTGCACCACCTGCCCGAGTTCTTCGGCAATCACATGCTTCTGGTCATGCTGTTCGTGGTGCTGCTCGTGGTGCTTGTCGGCAACGAGGTTTCGCAACTGTTTCGCGGCTACCGCGAACTGACGCCGTCCGCGCTGACCCTGCTGATCAATCGCGAAAGCCCGCTGCTGGTCGATCTTTCCGCTGCGGCAGACTTTGAGAAAGGCCATATCCCCGGCGCGCGCAACGTGCAGATGAGCCAGTTCGACCCGGAGAACAAGGATCTGGCCAAGGTCAAGGAACGACCCGTCGCGGTATACTGCCGCACGGGCAATACTTCAGCACAGGCCGCCTCGCGGCTGGTCAAGGCCGGCTTCAAGCAAGTGTTCTGGCTCGGCGGTGGCTTGGGCGCATGGCGCGAGGCCAGTCTGCCGATCGCCAAGGGTCGCTAGATCGGTTTCGATCCCTGCCCGCGCCACGTGCGCATACCCGTCATGCGTGGGATAATCCGCGCCATTTTTCTTTCTGTCTGAATTTTCTGGAGCAAGTCATGGCTGAGATCACCACCAACGGCGCCGCGGAAGTGGGCGCGCAACTGTCGCTGCAAAAGGTCTATATCAAGGACGCTTCGTTCGAAGTACCGGGCGCGCCGCAGATCTTCCAGGAACAGGGCCAGCCACAGGTGCAGTTGAATCTGCAGCAACAGGTCGGCATGCTCGCCGACAACGTCTACGAAGTCGTGCTCACGGTCACCGTGACCTGCAAGCTCGAGGAAAAGACCGCGTACCTGGCCGAAGTGCAGCAAGCCGGTGTCTTCGGCGTGACCGGGTTCGATGCGCAAACGCGCGATACCGTGCTCGCGACCTATTGCCCGAACGTGCTGTTTCCGTACGCGCGCCAGATCGTGTCCGATCTGATCCAGAACGGCGGCTTTCCGCCGTTCCTGCTGCAACCGATCAATTTCGAGGCGCTGTACGCCGAGCAGGCGCGCCGCCAGGCTGAAGCCGCGCCGCAAGCGAACGCGTAATTTCACCAGCGGTCCTGATTGCAAGATCAATCAGCCGTCCCTGACCGCACTTCAAGACGATGAGCAGCAAACCGGCGATTTCAGTGTTGGGCGCCGGCTCCTGGGGCACCGCGCTCGCTGCGGTGCTCGCGCGCAACGGCGTGCCTACAACATTGTGGGGCCGCGATGCGGCCGCGCTCGCGGCGATGCAGGCGACGCGGCGCAACGCGCGCTATCTGCCCGATCTGGAATTGCCGGGCGCACTGAACCTGTGCGCCGACCTGAGCACGGCGGTGCGCGGCGCGCAGGCATTGCTGATCGTCACCCCGAGCCATGCGTTTCGCGCGCTGATCGAGCGCATCGGCGCCGATGTCGCGCCGAATGCAGGCGTGGCCTGGGCAACCAAGGGTTTCGACCCGGCTTCGGGCCGCTTCCTGCATGAAATCGTTGCCGACCGCCTGCCCGGCGTACCCGCGGCGATCGTCACCGGGCCTTCGTTTGCGCGCGAAGTCGCACAGGGTCTGCCGACCGCGGTCACCGTGCATTCGGCCACGCCGGCGTTCGCGCAACAAATTGCGCAAATGCTGCATAGTACACTTTTCCGCGCCTACACCGGCAGCGACGTGATCGGCGCCGAGCTTGGCGGCGCGATGAAGAACGTGCTTGCGGTGGCGACCGGCGTTGCCGACGGCATGAATCTGGGTCTGAACGCGCGCGCCGGGCTGATCACGCGCGGCCTCAACGAAATGCTGCGCCTCGGTGGCGCGATCGGCGCGCGCGCGGACACCTTGATGGGCCTCGCCGGCCTCGGCGATCTGGTGCTGACCTGCACCGGCGATCTGTCGCGTAACCGGCGTCTCGGTCTGGCGCTTGGCCATGGTGTGGCATTGGCGGACGCCGTGGCGCAAATCGGCCAGGTCGTGGAAAGCATCGAGACCGTCGACACGGTCATGCGCCTCGCGGACGACCACGGCATCGAACTGCCGATCTCGCACGGTGTTCAGCGCGTGCTGCACGAGGAGATCACGCCGGCCGAAGGATTGCGCGAACTGCTCGCGCGCGAGCAGAAGCCCGAGTATCCCGCCTCAATCGATAACGCTGTTGCGCGCGCAACGGCCACTCCGCCCTTCCCGCCTGCAGGACAAGGCAAGAGGTGAGGCGGGCGCGATGGCCCACGCCGGCGTATCCCTCTATGCGCCGCCGGCAAAACCGCGCTGGCGCCAGGCCTCGTAAACCACCACCGCGACCGCATTCGACAGATTCAGACTGCGGTTGTCCGGGCGCATCGGCAGGCGCAAGCGCTGTTCCGGGGGTAGTCCATCGAGCAAGCTCTGCGGCAGACCGCGCGTTTCCGGACCGAACAGCAGCGCGTCGTCGTCGCCAAATTGCGCATTTGTATACAATGTGCCGGCGCGCGTGGACAGCGCGAATAACCGGTGTGGTTTGACGCTGGCGGCGAAAGCGTCGAGGTCGTCATGCACCGCAAGCGCGGCGAACTTGTGATAGTCGAGCCCCGCGCGCCGCAGCTTCGCATGATCGAGGTCGAAACCGAGTGGGCGGATCAGATGCAGCCGCGCGCCGCTATTGGCGCACAGGCGAATCACATTGCCGGTATTCGGTGGAATCTCGGGTTGGTACAGGACCACATGCAGCATGCCGCGATTATTTCGCGATCCGCGCACATGCGGCAAGCCTCGTGAACGGTCCGCGCTTAACGCGCAGCCGTGCGCGCACCCAGGTCGATCGGCGCACCGACCACGACGCTGGTTTCGCAGCGCTCGCTGCGGCGCAGGACGTGCGTTCTGCCCATGGGCGTCGCGGTGACGCTGATCGCGGCCAGCGTCGGGATTGCGGAAGTTGCGGGCACCGGCGCATGCGTCATCGCATACGCGCTCACTGTGACGCCCAGTGCGAGAGCGGCCAGGCCGCGGCTGATTTGCAGGGAAAGATTCATTGCGTACTCCTTTGTATACTTTGCCTACGCTGGTTGAGCAAGGCGCGTGCCAGCATTCTCGCCAGCGTTGGTTTACAAAGGCATTGGATGCGCAATCAGGCAGTTGCGTTGCGCCGGAAACGGCGCGCGTGACTTCCGGCACGGGGCCTGGGCATGTGTCCGCGGACAGGTGGTTGTCCGCTGTGCGCAGCCGCTGTGAACGGTTACCCTGCGCGCGAATGCGTCGCGAGTACGCGCGGCCTGCCACGCCCGGCGGGCGAGGCCGCCGGGTCATGCGCAGTCGAATGCAGCTCAGCGCGACGCGCGCGCGATCTCGCGCGGAGTCGGATTCGCGCTGACTGTAAGCGGACGGCCGACATGCACGCGTGTAGTGTAGTGCGCATTGTTGTCGCCGGCAGCCGTACTGGTCACCACGTCGATGCGCGTCGGCGCAACGTCGGCAGCGGACATTTGCGCGGCCGTCGTTTCGGCGTGCGCCGTCATGAAAGCGCCGATCGCCGAACACAGCACGAATGCGACAACACCGCGTTTGATTTGAGTGGAAAAGTTCATTTCTATACTCCTGAGGTTTAACTGGATAGCTGTAACCGTTTTCAATTCGATGGCTTGCTCGCCCAGCAAGGGCCGCAGCTCTGCGAACGATGGGAAACATGCCCGTACGATGTCTGTATCGTTGTCGGATGATGAAAGCAGCGTCAGCGCTGCTTCGGCGGACAGGATTGCCGTATGGAGGGACGCGTTCGTAGCGGCGTATGCAAAGGCAATCTGCGCGGAGCTATCAGCGCATGGGCAGCACTATACGCAGCGCTGTCTGAACAAATAACTAACGGATCAGTACAGTAATTAGCCTGCGACAAACTGCCTCAGGCCCGCTGGGCAGATCTGCGCCGGATCTCACCAGGCCATTGCTTCGCCGCGATGGTCGACGAAACTCCCGCTCGCGGCCGGTTCGAGACCATCGATCAGGCGCAACATGGCGGTGACGGACTGGGTCGCGGACAGCGGCGCACTCGCGCCGCCCATGTCGGTGCGTACCCAGCCCGGATGAATGCTGACCACGCAGATACCTTGCGGGCGGAGTTCCGCCGCAAGCAGACGCGTCAGCATATTCAGCGCTGCCTTGCTCAGCGCATAGCTCGGCGAGTAGAAATGCGCTGTGTCGGCCAGCGAACCCAGTTCGGACGAAAGATTGATCACCCGCGCCCGCGTGCCGCCCGCGAGCAGAGGCGCAAACGCCTGGGTCAGCAGCAGCGGACCGACGACGTTGGTATGCAAAGTCGCATCGAACGTGCTCGCAACGAGTTCGCCGAAGCGCTCGCCGGAAACCAGCACGCCGGCGCAATTGATCAGCACGTCGATGGCCTCGCCGAGCATGCCTGCTTCACGCGCGAATCCGGCGATTGAGCGCTCCTTGTCGAGATCGAGCGGGAGCACATGCAGCCGGCCCGGGTACGCGCCGGCAAGTTCGGTGAGCTTGAGGGCGCGTCCTGGATTGCGGCAGCCGGCGATCACACGATCGCCGCGCGCAAGCAGTTGGCGGGCGAATTCGAGACCCAGACCCCGATTGGCACCGGTGACGACCGCGCGTTGCACACGAGCTTGCGGCATGCCGCGCTCCGAGTGAAATTCACCTCAGTCTACCCCTGTCTTTCGGCCGTTGCGCCGAATCCCGCGGCTGGGCTAGTCTCGGCGTCTTTTCGCGCAACCACGAGGGAGCAGGATGATGTCCGTTGCGACATGCCGATCGATTCGACCCGCAGACAAAAATTTTCCACGCATAACCCTACTATGCAGATCGGCCCTCATCGCCCTTGCGATTGCGCTATCAGGCTGCATGACCGCACCAACGACGACATTGCCCAAACCCGAGAGCACCAGCGCCGTGATCGATATTCCGTTCCAGAAATTCCAGCTCGACAACGGCCTGACCGTCGTCGTGCACGAGGATCACAAAGCGCCCGTCGTCGCGGTGTCGATCTGGTATCACGTCGGCTCGGGTGACGAACCCGCGCGCAAGACCGGCTTTGCGCATCTGTTCGAACACCTGATGTTCTCGGGCTCGGAAAATCACAAGGGCACCTATTTCAAGCCGTTCGAGGTCGCCGGCGCGACCGACATGAACGGTACGACCTGGCTCGACCGCACCAATTATTTCGAGACCGTGCCCACGACCGCGCTCGACATGGCGCTGTGGATGGAATCGGATCGCATGGGGCATCTGTTGTCCGCGATCGGCAAACCCGAGCTCGACACGCAGCGTGGCGTGGTGCAGAACGAAAAGCGCCAAGGCGAGAACCGTCCGTACGGACGCACCGGCGAGAACATCCAGTTGAACGCGTTCCCGGCGAATCACCCCTACCAGCACACGACGATCGGTTCGATGGCCGATCTCGACGCGGCCTCGCTCGACGACGTCAAGCAATGGTTCCGTGATTACTACGGCGCGGCGAACACGACGATCGTGCTCGCCGGCGACATCACCGCACCAATTGCCAAGGAAAAGGTGCAGAAATACTTCGGCGACATTGCGTCCGGACCACCGGTGCCGCGCCAGCAGGCCTGGGTCGCGCCGCGCAGCGAATCCACGCGTGGCACGCAGTCCGATCATGTGGCGCAGGTGCGCATCATCCGCGAATGGAACGTGCCGCAGCTCGGCGACGCCGACACGCCGCTCCTCGACCTCGCCGCCGCGGTGCTCGGCGGCGGCAAGACCTCGCGCCTGTATCAGCGTCTGGTCTATCAGGACAAGCTGGTCGATGAGGTGTCGGTGCGTGTGCAGACGTTCGCCCTCGCGAGCCAGTTCGAACTGCGCGCGGACGTGAAGAAAAGCATCGATCCAGCAAAGGTCGAAGCAGCGATCGCGGACGAATGGGCGAAATTCCTCAAGGACGGCCCGACCGAGGACGAACTTGCGCGTGCCAAGACCGGCATCCGCGCCGGTTTCATCCGCGGCCTGGAAAAGGTCGGCGGCTTCGGCGGCAAGGCGGTGATCCTCGCCGAAAATCAGGTCTACCTCGGCGATCCGGCCGCGTACAAGACCGAACTCGCGCGCAGCGCGGCCGCAACCCCGGCGAGCGTACTCGCCGCCGCGCAGAAATGGATCGCACGCGGCGATTACACGCTGACCGTGATGCCAGCCAAGACAGGCGCGGATCTCGCCGCCGAGAACAAGGCGGTCAAGGGTCTCCCCGACGCGGCGGGCAAACCCGCGCCGGTACTGCCGCCCGCGAAAAAGTATACGGTTGAAAAAAGCGATGTCGATCGCAGCAAGGGCGTACCCGAAGTCGACCAGTATCCCGATCTGAGCTTCCCCGCCGTGCAGCGCGGCAAGCTCAAGAACGGTATCGAGGTGATCCTCGCCGAGCGCCACACGATTCCGCTGACCCAGATCCAGTTGCAGTTCGATGCCGGCTACGCCGCCGATCAGGGACGCAAGCTCGGCACCGCGAGTTTTGTCGGTGCCATGCTCGACGAAGGCACCAAGACGCTGGATTCGGTCGAGATCGCCAAACGCCGCCAGCGCCTCGGTGCACTCATCAGCGCCGGTGCGGGCCTCGACTCTTCCACTGCCGGCCTCAGCGCCCTCAACGCGGAACTGGCGCCTTCGCTCGACCTGTTCGCCGATGTCGTGCGCAATCCGGCGTTCCGCGATGCCGACATCGAGCGCATCCGCGCGCAGTGGCTGGCCGACATCGCGCAGGAAAAAACCCAGCCCAACGGCATGGCGCTGCGCACGTTGCCGCCGCTGCTCTACGGCAAGGACCACGCCTACGGCATTCCATTTACCGGCACCGGCACGGAAAGCGCGATCAAGTCGCTGACCGCGGACGATCTGGCTGCATTCCAGCGCGACTTCATCCGCCCCGACAACGTCAAGATTCTGGTCGCCGGCGATACCACGCTGGCGCAGATCCTGCCGCTGCTCGACAAGGCCTTCGGCGACTGGGCTGCGCCCGCATCGGCCGTGCCGCGGAAAAACCTCGCGCAGGTCGCCGCGCAGAAAAAGCCGCGCGTGTTCCTGATCAACCGCGCCGACTCGCCGCAATCGCTGATCTTCGCCGGTGCGCTCGCGCCGACGACGAAAGCGCCGGACTACCTCGCGGTGCAGACCGCGAATGCGGTGTTCGGCGGCACGTTCACCTCGCGCCTCAACATGAACCTGCGCGAGGACAAGCGCTGGTCCTACGGCGCGCGCAGTTCGGTACAGGATGCACTCGGCCAGCGTCCGCTGCTGGTGCAGGCGCCGGTGCAGACCGACAAGACCGCCGAATCGATCGGCGAGGCGCTCAAGGAAGTGCGTGCGGTGGCCGGCGAGCGGCCACCGACCACGGCCGAAATCGACAAGATCAAGGCACAGCGTGTGCGCGCCTTGCCGGGCAGCTATGAAACTATCGCCGCGGCGCTCAACGCACTGTCGACGAATCAGCTGTATGGCCGCCCGGACAACTACGTGCAGACCTTGAAGCAGAACATTGAGGCGCAGACCGACGCCCAGGTCGATGTCGCGGCGAAGGAAATCTTCGTCGCCGATGCGCTGACCTGGGTCGTCGTCGGCGATCTGTCGAAAATCGAGAAGCCGGTGCGTGCACTCAATATCGGTGAGGTGAAAGTGCTGGATGCCGACGGCCAGGTGTTGCGCTGATAGCGGTGAGTCTTCTTTCCCGTCGCACTGTCGAGCGACGGGCACTATTTCGTTTCGTATTGGAGTACTTATGCGTTCGACCCGTCTTCTGCTGAAATCCACGGCGCTGAGCCTTGCGCTCGTTGCCGCATCCGCTGCCGCCGACACGGCGCCCGCAAAAATCGACACAGTCGATCTCAAGTACGACAAATTCCAGCTCGACAACGGCCTGACCGTCGTCGTGCACGAGGATCACAAGGCGCCCGTGGTCAACGTCGCGGTGTGGTACCACATCGGCTCGGCCGACGAGCCGACCGGCAAGACCGGTTTCGCGCATCTGTTTGAACATCTGATGTTCTCGGGTTCGGAAAATCACAAGGACGGCTATTTCAAACCGTTCGAACTGATCGGCGCGACCGACATGAACGGCACGACCTGGAACGATCGCACCAATTATTTCGAGACCGTGCCGACCACCGCGCTCGACATGGCGTTGTGGATGGAGTCGGACCGCATGGGCCATCTGCTCGGCGCGATCGGGCAGAAGGAACTCGACACCCAGCGCGGCGTCGTGCAGAACGAAAAACGCCAGGACGAAAACCAGCCCTACGGCCGCGTCGGCGAAAACATCGGCGTCAACGCGTTCCCGGCCAACCACCCCTATCATCACGACACGATCGGCTCGATGAAGGATTTGAACGCCGCCTCGCTCGCCGACGTGAAGCAATGGTTCAGCAGCCACTACGGCGCGGCGAACACGACCCTGGTCATGGCCGGCGATATCACGCCGGACGTGGCGAAGAAAAAGGCGCTCGCATACTTCGGCGATATCCCGGCCGGGCCGCCGGTCGCGCGCCAGCAAGCGTGGGTCGCACCACGCGCGCAATCGACGCGCGGCGAAATGGTCGATCAGGTCGCGCAGGTGCGTATCTATCGCGAATGGAATGTGCCGCAGCTCGGCGATGCCGACCTGCCCCTGCTCAGTCTCGCTGCCAAGGCACTCGGTGGCGGCAAGACTTCGCGCCTGTACGAGCGCCTGGTCTACAAGGACAAAATCGCCGATGCGGTGAGCGTCGAGGTCGAGGATTTCGCGCTGGCCAGCATGCTGCAATTGCAGGTGGACGTGAAAAAAGGCGTCGATCCGGCCAGGGTCGAAGCCGCGGTTGCCGACGAATGGGCGAAGTTCCTCAAGGAGGGCCCCACGGTGGATGAGCTCGACCGCGCGCGCGTGCAGGCGCATGCGGAAATGGTGCGCAATGTCGAGAAGGTCGTCTACCAGGCATGGTTCCTCGCCGAAGGGCAGGTCTATCGCAACGATCCGAACGCATACAAGACCGACTTCGCGATCATCGATGCAGCCACGCCGGCGAATGTCCTCGCCGCGGCGAAAAAGTGGGTCGCCAATGGCGATTACACCTTGACCGTCAGCCCGGGCACGCCTGATCCGAACAAGGACGAAGCCGAAGCGGGCGGCCTTGCCGCTGCGGACGGCGCACCCAAACCAGTGCTGCCACCGGCGCACGAGTATAAAACGATAAAAAGCGACATCGACCGCAGCAAGGGCGTTCCGGTCGTCGCCAGCTTCCCCGATCTGAGCTTCCCGAACCTGCAGCGCGGCAAATTGAAGAATGGTATCGAAGTCGTGCTCGCCGAGCGTCACGCGGTGCCGATCGTCGAAGTCAAATTGCTGCTCGATGCGGGCTATGCCGCCGACCAGGGCCGCAAACTCGGCACCGCGAGCTTCACTGCCGGCATGCTCGAGGAAGGTACGAAAACGCTAGACTCGCTGGCGATCGCCCGCCGCCGCGAACAGCTCGGCGCGAACCTCAGCGCGCGCTGCGATCTGGACACCTGCGCGGTCGCGCTCAATAGCCTCAAGTCGCAACTCGACCCGGCGCTCGCGCTGTGGACCGACGTGCTGCGCAACCCCGCGTTCCGCGCAGCCGACATCGCACGCCTGCGCGGCCAGTGGATCGCGAACATCGCGCAGGAAAAGACCGATCCGGTCAGCCTCGCCCTGCGCACCCTGCCGCCGCTGATCTACGGCAAGGGCCACGCCTATGCCGTGCCGTTCACCGGCAGCGGCACCGAAGCCTCGATCAAATCGCTGACCGACAAGGATCTGCGTACCTTCGTCGCCGACTATTTCCGTCCCGACAATGCGCGCATCGTCGTCGCCGGCGATACCTCGCTCGACGAAATCGTCGGCAAACTCAATGCGGTGCTCGGCGACTGGAGCGCGCCGAAGACGCCAGTGCCGAAGAAAAATCTGCCGATCGCGCTCGCCCCGAACAAACCGCGCGTCTATGTGATGGATCGCGCCGGCTCGCAGCAATCGGTGATCATCGCCGGCATCGTGGCGCCCTCGTCGCTGGCGCCGAACCAGCTGGAAATCCGCACCATGAACGGCGCCTTCGGCGGCTTGTTCACCTCGCGCCTCAACATGAATCTGCGCGAGGACAAGCACTGGGCCTACGGCGCGGGCAGCTTCCTGCCGAATGCGCTCGGCCAGCGCCCGTACGTGCTCTACGCGCCGGTGCAGACCGACAAGACCGCCGATTCGATGAAGGAAATGCTCAGCGAAGCGCAGGGCCTGGTCGGCGAAAAGCCGCTGACCGACAGCGAAATCGCCAAGGTCAAGCAAAGCGACGTGCGCGCGTTGCCCGGACAATTCGAGAGCACGCAATCGGTGCTGGCAAGCGTGCAGAACATCCTCGTCTATCATCGCCCCGACGACTACATCCAGACCCTGAAGCAGCAGATCGACGCGCAGACGGACGCCGATGTCGAGGCTGCGGCGAAGGAAGTGGTCAAGCCGAACGGTCTGACCTGGGTCGTGGTCGGCGACCGCAAGCAGATCGAAAAGTCGATCCGGGATCTGAAGATCGGCGAACTGCAGGTACTCGATACGGATGGCAATATCGTGAAGTAGTCTCGCTCTCGTCTCTGCTCGTTTCCGGCAAACAGCGGCCGTTCATCGCCGCTGTTTCAGAATGGATGCTGCCCGCTCACAGATGAACTCGCCGAGATGAGAAAAGTTGCATTCTCCACATTGTTGATTTCTGTCGCCCTGCTTCCTGCCGCCTGTACCTGGGTGAACCCAACCGTCAGCGGCGGCAGCGTGCGCGTGGCCTACGACGGCAACGTCAGCGGCTGTCGCGACGCGGGCACGGTCAGCGTGACGGTCGCCGACAAGATCGCGTTCTATCACCGCAGCGAACTCAAGGTGCGTGACGAGCTCGAAACGATGGCGCGCAACGAGGCGGCCCAGCTGCCTGCGGACACGATCAAGCCGCTGAACGAACCCAGCGATGGCGCGCAGCGCTTTCAGGCCTACGTCTGCGGGCGCGTGCAGGTACACCAGCGCGATGCCTCGCGCGAGCAGGTGCCGCCACCACAGGATCGGGTGCAGACTTTTCCGGTCAAGGAACACTGAAACACCACTGTTGTCCCGCCAAGGCGCGCGCAGGTATGCGCCGGCGCTACTGGAGGCGCGACGACTGCTGCGGGACTGCCTTGCTGATCGGTAGCCGCCGATCGCTCAACACGCTCAGGGCGCGCAGCTCGCGATGCCGAGCGGATTGGTCAATCGGTGCAGCGCGAACTGGAGTGGCGGCCCGGACGTCGCGACACCGTTCAAGTAAATTGGACCGAGTGTGGCGGTGCCGGTCGTGCACGCCAGATTGAGCTGCTGCACGGGCATGCTCGCCGACCTGTCGATCTTCGACTCATTGAATGCCGCACCGAACTGGGTGCCCGTCGGTTCGAGAAGTTGCCCGGCATAGCTGCCGTCGCCGGTCAGCGTGGCCACCCCCGACACCCAGGTTTGCGTGCCATCGGTGTTGAGCCCGAAATAAAGCACCGCCTGATTCTGTGCGTTGAGCTGGTCGACGAGAAAGCCGTTGCCGCTGGTCGCCGGATCGTACCAGCCGCCGCTTGGCTGCGCGGCCGTGCTCGCATTCGAGGCGCAACCCAGGCCGTTCAGGCCGGAGAGCCGCGTCAGCGGCACTTCCATCGAGCCCCAGTTTGCCGGGCCGTCCCAGCGCATGCCGGCCGTATTGCAGTCGCTGAAGGTCAGCGCGATGCGGCCCCAGCTCTGATTGGTCACCTTGCCCTGCGCGTCGCGCAGCGGGCGCAACACCTTGGCGAATTCGATGCCGTTGCCGACTATGTCACCGACGCCGTAGACCCAGGCCTGCTTGCCGGCCACGCCTGTTGGCGGAAAAGTGAAAAAGTATACACCAGCCTTGTTGTTCGGCAGGATTTCCAGTTCGATGCCCTCGCCGCTGCGTGCCGGGTCGTACCAGCCACCGCTGTAGCGCGCGTCGACCGGCGCCGCCGTCGACGCAGGTCGCGGCGCAACCTTGCTGTCGAAGCTCGGCGGCACGATGCTGGCGTCGAACCGGCACGGTCCGCCCGCGCCGGCCGCAATCGCGGTCTGACAACCGCTTTGCAGATCGGCGACCCGCGGCTGGTGGCCGCTTGCGATCCACGCGCGCAACGCTTCCCAACCCGCCACGCCCTCGGCAAGGTTGAAGCCGCAATGCGTCGGCGTTGATTCGTTGACGAGGGCGCTGGTCAATTGCGTGCCGGGCAGCGTCTGTCGCAGCACATACTGGTTGGCCGGAATCACCAGTTCGTCTTCGCTCGTCTGGATCGAGATCACCTTGGTCGCCGGGTCGACGCGCCCGCGAAAATCCGAGGCCCAGCGCAAATACAGTTGTGCGAACGGATCGGCTGTGATGCGCGCGATGCCGCTGTTGATCGCCGGGTCGGGATACAGGACACCGACCGTGGTGAACGGACTCAAGCCGTTCAATTTGTCCGCTGCGCGCACCAGATCGGACAGGGCGTAAGTGGAATAGCCCGTGTCGGTGAGGAAAAATTTGTCGGTGGTGACATTGGAAAAAGTTTCGAGCTCGGCGAGGCGGCGTACCATCGCGTCGTTCTGCAGCAGCGGCGGCAGATTGATGCCCGTGCACACGTTCACCGGCAGCAAGGTCTGGATCAGCTGCGCTTCGTCTTGCAGGTCGGACAGATTGTCGGGAATATCGGAAAGGTTGTAGGCCCATGGAATCGGCTGGTTGCCGGTAGGCAACTGGCCGGCACTGTTGACGTCCTTGCAGACGACGTCATAGGCCAGGCGCGCATCGATACCGAAATCCCAAACGCGCGAGCCGGCCGCGGGCGGGCAGGCCGAGTACACCCCCGGCACCGGGGCGAAGCGCGGATCCTCGGCCAGCTTGAGGGCGATCAGGCCGCCGAGCGAAGCACCATAGGGAATGATCGCGCCGGGCGTGCCGACCTGGGTCTTAAACGCGTCGAGCAATTGCGCATTGTCGTCGGGCGCGGCGAACAGCGCCCACGAGCGCTGGCTGAAGCTCGACGCGGCGATGGCATAGCCTTCGGAAACTTGCAGATCGGCAATCGGCCCGAGGCTCGGATTGGGTGCGGGCGGATTGAAGCTCAAACCGTGCTGGAACAGCACCAACGTGTCGCCGGGTTTCCACGCGTCCGGTACGCGGATGCTGTAGTACGCGCCCGAGGCGGTCTGGCCGCTGAAATCGCGTTCGGCATGCGCCGCGCCCGCGAACAGCAGCAGGCCGACGAGTCCGATCCTGAATGAATTGCGCAGCATGCCTTGAATCTCCCCGCAGTTGGCGTCGAAGGTAATCCCATTCGGCTTAAGGCTGCGTAAACCGTGCGTGGGTCCGCACCCGGGGTGCGGACGGCCGCTACAATCCACGGACTCACCGCACGGGGCACGGCATCGAGGCAATGAAAATTCTGGTGACAGGCGGCGGCGGCTTTTTGGGCCAGGCAATCTGCGCGCAACTGCTCGCGCAGGGCCATGCCGTGCGCGCATTCAATCGCACGCGCAATGCGGCGCAGGAGCAGTCGGGCGTCGAGCAGCGCAACGGCGACATCACCAATATGGACGCGGTCGCTGCCGCCGCCGAGGGCGTGGATGCGATCATCCACACCGCCGGCAAGGTCGGCGCATGGGGACCGATCGAGGATTACTACGACATCAATGTGCGCGGCACCGATAACGTGCTTGCCGCCTGTGAGCTGCAGCGCATCGACAAGCTGGTGTTTACCTCGAGCCCGAGTGCCGTGCACGCGGGCGGCGATCTGGAGGGTGTGGACGAGTCCACGCCGTACCCGGCGCATTTTTCCACGCCGTATGCGCAGACCAAGGCGCTGGCCGAGCAGCACGTGCTCGAAGCGAATGGCGCGGAACTCGCGACCGTGGCCTTGCGCCCGCATTTCGTCTGGGGTCCGGGCGATCCGAACCTGTTGCCGCGCGTCCTCGCTCGCGCGCGCGCCGGGCGCCTTCGCCTGATCGGCGAGGCGAGCAAGAAGATCGATGCGGTATTTGTGGAAAATGCCGCAAATGCGCATTTATTGGCCCTGCAGAAACTCGCGATCGGCGCGCCGATCGCCGGCAAGGCGTATTTCATCAGCCAGGGCGAACCGATCAGTCACGAACGCCTGATCAACGCCTGGCTGCTGGCGGCGGGGCTGCCGCCGGAAACGCGGCATATTCCGCTGGGACTTGCGCGTTTCCTCGGTGCGACGCTCGAATCGCTCTACCGCGCGGTCGGTGCGCGCAGCGAACCGCCGCTGACACGATTCCTCGTCGAACAGATGTCGACTTCGCACTGGTTCAATATCAGCGCGGCACGGCACGACCTGGGTTACGAACCGCAGATCAACATGATCGATGGCCTGCATCGCCTGAGTCAGCACCTGTCCGCCGAGCGCGCACAAAAGGCGGCGGCGAAATCCTGAGCGGTGCCCGAACCGCACGGCAGGCGGGCTACAATGAGCGCCCGTTTCGACCACCGCGATCGATGTCCGACGCTCGTACGCCCGATCCGCTCCTGACCCGCCTCGGTCGCCTGCTCGAAGCGGCGCTCAATCGCGCGCTTGCGCTGGATGCGCCGACGCAGGCGCAGCTCGCTTCGCTTGAAGGACAGCGCATTGGCGTGGAATTGCGCGGACTGAATCTGGCGTTGGCGATTTCCGTGCAGGACGGCCGCCTGCACGTCGGCCCGCATTGGGAAAAGGCCAGCGACCTGAATCTGCGCGCCGCACCGGCCAGCCTCGTCGCGTTCGCCCTGCGCCGCGGCGAGGATTCCGCGCTGCCGCCGGGCAAGGTCGAAATTTCCGGCGATGCGGAACTCGCGCGACGCATGGAAAAACTGTTCCGCGGTTTCCGTCCGGACATCGAGGAAGCGTTCGCAAAAACCTTCGGCGATGTGCTCGGCGTGCCGATAGCGCGTGCGCTGCAACGCGCGTTCGACTGGTCGCGCGAATCCGCAAGCGCGCTGGCGCGGGACAGTGCCGAATTCCTGCGCGAGGAAAGCCGCGATCTGATCGCACCGGCCGAGATGGAAAAGTTTCTCGACGATGTCGACAATCTGCGCGAACGTGCCGATCGCCTAAGCGCACGAGTGCAGCACCTCGCCCAGCGCGCACGCGGAGACGCCGCTTGATCTCGCTGCGGCAGATTCCGCGCATGCTGCGCATCGCGGCCACGCTGGTGCGCTATCGCCTCGACGACATCGTCGAACTCGCGCCGCCGTTTCGTCCGCTGCTCGCGCTGCGGCCGCTGCTGCCGCGACCGCGCGCGGATATCGCACAACTCGCGCGCGGCGCGCGCCTGCGTCTGGCGCTGATTGAACTCGGGCCGATCTTCGTCAAGTTCGGCCAGATCCTTTCGACGCGACGCGACCTGCTGCCGACCGATGTCGCCGACGAACTCGCGCAGCTGCAGGATCAGGTGCCACCGTTTCCGGGCGATCAGGCGCGCGCGACGATCGAGGCGGCGCTCGGCGCGCCGATCGCGTCATTGTTTGCCGATTTCGATACCGAACCGTTGGCCTCGGCCTCGATCGCGCAAGTGCATGCGGCACGCTTGTGGCCCCCTTCCGACCCTGCGGGCCACCTTCCCCCGCAAGCAGGGGAAGGGACTGGGAAGCGACCTGCTGTCGCTGACGGTCTTATGGGCAAGGAAGTCGCCGTGAAGGTTTTGCGTCCCGGCATCCAGGCGCGTATCCGCGCCGATATCGATCTGCTGCGCGCACTCGGCGAACTCGCGCAACGCTGGCATCCGGCCGCGGACAAGATTCGTCCGCGCGAGATAGTTGCTGAAATCGAAACCACCCTGCTGCACGAGCTCGACCTGCAGCGCGAGGGCGCCAATGCCAGCGTGCTCAAACGCAACTTCATTGCGGGCGACGACCTTTACGTGCCCGAGGTGTTCTGGTCGCACAGCAAGGACGACGTACTCACCCTCGAACGCGTGCATGGCATCGCTGCCGACGATCTGGCCGCGCTCGACGCAGCCGGCGTCGACCGCATTGCGCTCGCGGAAAAAGGCGTGCGCGTGTTCTACACCCAGGTGTTCCGCGACAATTTTTTTCACGCCGATGCGCATCCGGGCAATATCTGGATCGATCCCGCGCGGCGCGAAAATCCGCGCTTCATCGCGCTCGATTTCGGCATCATGGGTTCGCTCGCCGAACGCGACCAATACTGGCTCGCGGAAAATTTCATGGCGATGTTCGACCGCGACTATCGGCGCATCGCCGAACTGCATCTGGCCGCCGGCTGGATTCCGCCGCATATCCGCCTCGACGAGCTCGAAGCTGCGGTGCGCACGGTGTGCGAGCCGTATTTCACGCGACCCTTGAGCGAGATTTCGCTCGGCGAAGTCGTGGTGAAGATGTTCCATGTCGCGCGCAAATTCGAACTCACCCTGCAGCCGCAGCTGATCCTGTTACAGAAGACCCTGCTCAATATCGAAGGCATCGGCCGCTCCCTGCATCCGCAAATTGATATCTGGGCCGTCGCGCGGCCGGTGCTCGCAGACATCCTGCGCCGCCGCTACGGCATCCGCCGCACCCTGCGCGAACTGCGCACGCGCGCGCCCGAATGGCTGGCCGCCGCACCGCAGATGCCGGAACTGATTCATGCGGTGCTGAAGAAAGCCGCAGCCGGTGAACTGGATTCCGCCGCTCGCGCCGCCGAGCGGGCGCAACGCGAACGCGATGCGCGCACGGACCGACGCCAACTCGTTGCATTGACTCTCGGCGCTACGGCACTGCTGATCGCGGCGTTGTTTTATTGCCTGGATTCGCGCAGCGCGCGGATCGCGCACGTGGCGTGGACTGTGTGGCTGAGTGCCGGAATTGGGGTTCTGGCGTTTGTTTCGGCTTGGCGCAGGTCGCGCTGAGCAGCGCTGCGGCTCATTTGCCGGTCTTGAGGGAAGCAGACCCCGGTCGGTTGGCTACAGCGCACAACTAACAGTCAACTTCGCTTTTCAGGGCTTTGATGAACGACGCTTCAAGCCTCTCTGACTGTTCCAGCGTGGTCCCTTTGCGAAAAACTCTGCCGGTCGGAAGCTTGTCGAATAGTAGGTCGATGGATTTCGTCGGCCCGTAACCCTCAGCAATCAAATCAAGAGTCCACTTCTTGCTTTTTTCTTTTATCGAAGCAACATATGCTTCGCGGAACTCAGCCCATGGGCACAATCCGACACCAGTTGTGCTAATCCCAATAAAAGTGCGTGGCCACCGCGAGGAGTCCTCGCGTACAACCCAATCGTTGAACTCTCCTTTGGTTAGGCGAATGGTGCCTAGCTTTGCTTCAATTCCAAATTGGTGTTTGTGATCCTTATAGTAGACGATGTCCCCGATAACACCTTTCGTTCCATCGGGATTGATGTAGTCGGGTATGCGCTGATTTAGTTTGAAGAGGCGTGGTACTAAATACGCGCTCACAAAATGATGCTCGCCTGGGCAGGGGCGCTCATTCAATCCCGACGTGCTGAGGTAACTATCTATGTATTCACTATAGGTCTTCAGCACTTGCGGCTCCATAGCTCGAAAATCGAAAGGCAATTCGTTCTTAGCTCTTCCTAGTTCCAAAGAACAACAGGCCGCCAATCACGATGGCACCGACGCCGGCCCAGACCGGGACGTTGACCGTCTGTTTTTCCTTTACGGTCATCTCGATTGGCCCGAGTTTGACCTCGTGGTTTTCCTTGGTGTAGCTGAAGCTGCCGTAGAGCAACGCGAGGACGCCGGCGACGACGAGGATGGCGCCTGCAATTCTGATCGGGTTCATTCGGTATTCCTTTCCGGTAAGGGGCGCCGCGACCTCGCGACGGATAATGTACACAAAGTACGTTGGAGCCTTACGCCACACGAGACGGCGAAGTCGAAAGCCACACTACAGCCACATGCACGCAACGGCCAAGAGAATTCTGCATCCTATCGAAGAGTGTGCGAACCGCGCATCCAGGTGGTTGACACTTCTCGTTCATCCGCATCGGCACAGCCTGCTAGAATCCCGGCGACTTCAAGGAACCACCCATGCCCTCATTCGATATCGTCTCCGAATTCGACTCGCAGGAATTGACCAATGCGGTCGATCAAGCCAACCGCGAGCTGGCGACGCGCTTCGATTTCAAGGGTAGCGAGGCCGAATTCGAGCGCGAGGAGATCACGGTCACGCTCAAGGCCAAGGCCGAGTTTCAACTCAAGCAGATGCTGGATATCCTCAAGCAGCGCTTGACCAGCCGGCATATCGATATCGCCTGCGCGGAGATCGCGGACCCGGAAATCAATCTCGCGACGGCGAAACAGAAAGTCACCCTGAAACAGGGCATCGATCAGCCGCTGGCCAAGGATATCGTCAAGCGCTTGAAGGATTCCGGCCTCAAGGTACAGACGCAAATTCAGGGCGACAAACTGCGCGTGAGCGGCAAGAAGCGCGACGATCTGCAGGGCGCGATTGCATTTCTGCGCGGCGCGGGCATCAAGATGCCATTGCAGTACGAAAACTTCCGCGATTAATCCGAGTGTCGCGTTCCATTCGTAACTTGCCATTGACTCACCTCTCCCGCTGGCGGAAGAGGTCGGCGCGCGTAACGCGCCGGGTGAGGGTGGCGCAACACGGAACAGCGTGCGCTTCACTGGCGCCACCCTCATCCGCCTTTGGCACCTTCTCCCGCCAGCGGGAGAAGGGAATAGAACAGAGCTTTACGCGTAAAGTTGTCTGCGGAGCGGCACACTAGCCATGCTGCAAATCACGCCAACGCTGCAAATTGCAGAAAGCGAACTTGTGGAAAGTTTCGTGCGCGCCTCGGGTCCGGGCGGACAGAACGTGAACAAGGTCGCTTCGGCAGTGGAGCTGCGCTTCGATGTGGCCAATTCGCCGTCGCTGCCGGACGCGTTGCGCGCACGCGTGCTCGCGCGCCGCGATCGGCGCCTGACCGCCGAGGGCGTATTGGTGATCCAGGCGAGCCGCCTGCGCGATCAGGGTCGCAACCGCGAAGATGCGCGCGAGCGCCTCGCCGAAATTCTGCGCGCGGCCTTGCATGCGCCGAAGAAGCGCGTCGCCACCAAGCCGACGCGTGGCTCGAAAGAGCGCCGGCTCGATGCCAAGCGCGTGCGCGGCGCGCACAAGCAGCGGCGCGCGAAACAGGACTGGAGCGGCGATTGAACGATTCGCCGATTTTTCCCAACCCGTTCCCGCGCGTACCGCCCAACGCGCCGCAGTTTCCACCTTCACTGATGGGCCGGCTCTGCGCCTGGATCATGCGTCGCAGCGGCTGGCGTATCGTTGGTGAGTTTCCCGATGTTGCGCGGCTGGTAATGATCGCCGCGCCGCATTCGTCGAACTGGGATGCGGTCTGGGGCATCCTGTTCAAGGTCGCGCTGCGTCTGGACATGCATTTCGTCGGCAAGCGCGAGGCGTTTTTCTGGCCGCTCGGCGGCATCCTGCGCCGTGTCGGCGGCATTCCGATCGATCGCCACAGCGCGCACGACGTGGTCGCGCAGATGCGTGCGCTGTTCGTCGCCAACGAGCGCTTCTGGTTCGGCCTTGCGCCCGAGGGCACGCGCAAGAAGGTAACAAAGTGGAAAAGTGGATTCTGGCACATCGCGCGCGCCGCGCAGGTGCCGATCCTGCCGATCTATTTCCACTACCCGGACAAGGTCATCGGCCTGCTGCCTCTGTTCTGGCCGAGCGACGACCCCGCCGCCGACATGGTCAAGATACGCGCGCTGTATGCGCCGTATCAGGGCAAGAACCGCGGCACTGTGTAGGAGCGGTCAGAGCGGCGCGAACAGCTCGTCGAGATCGCCTTCATCGAAACGCAGGCTCTGCGCGTCGCCGCCTTCGAGCACGGCCCTGGCGAGGTCGGCCTTACGCTGCTGCAGGGCCTGGATTTTTTCCTCGACCGTGCCGGCGCAAATCAGCTTGTATACAAATACCGGCTTGTCTTGGCCGATGCGGTGGGCGCGGTCGCTGGCCTGGTTTTCCACCGCCGGATTCCACCACGGGTCGTAGTGGATCACGGTGTCGGCTGCGGTGAGATTGAGGCCGACGCCACCGGCTTTCAGGCTGATCAGGAACAACGGCACCTTGCCGGACTGGAAGCGCCGCACGAGCGCGCCGCGGCGCGTGCCCGGCGTTTCGCCGGTCAGAGTCAAATAGGCGATCTTGCGCGCGTCGAGCGCGGTCGCGATCAGCGCGAGCATTTCGGTGAACTGGCTGAACAGCAGGATGCGGCGTCCCTCGTCGACCAGGCTGGCCACGAGTCCAAGCAGCAGGTCGAGCTTGGCCGATTGTTTGACGTGCCGGGCGCCTTCGAGTTTGACCAGGCGCGGATCGCAGCAGGCCTGGCGCAGCTTGAGCAACGCGTCGAGCACGACGATGCCGCTGGCGCCCAAGCCGCGCTTCTTCACTTCGCCCAGCACGCGTTCGTGCTGCGCCAGGCGCAACGTTTCATATAGCTCGCGCTGATCGCCCTCGAGTTCAACCCGGCGCGCAATCTCGGTCTTCGGCGGCAAGTCGGCGAGCACGTCTTCCTTGCGTCGGCGCAGGAGCAGCGGCGCGATGCGGCGCTTGAGACGTTCGCGGCGGTCGCTGTCGTCATGTTTCTCGATCGGTGTGCGATAGAAACGCGTGAAGTTCTTCTCGCTACCGAGCAGGCCCGGCTCGACCGCGTCGAACTGCGCCCACAGTTCGCCGAGATGGTTTTCCAGCGGCGTGCCGGTCATCGCCAGCCGGCGCCGCGCGGGAATCTCGCGCACGGCTTTGGCCCACTGCGTCTTCGCGTTCTTGATCGCCTGCGCTTCGTCGAGCACCAGCAAGGCATATTCGTGGGCGATGAGTTCGTCGCGATCGCGCGGCAACAGCGGGTACGTGGTGATGACGAGATCGTGGCGCGGAATCGCCTCGTGCAGACCGGCACGCGCCGGGCCATGCAGCACGAGGACCGACAACGATGGCGCGAAGCGTTGCGCTTCGTCGCGCCAGTTGGCGACCAGACTGGTCGGCGCAACGATCAGCACGGGCGCATCCAGCCGGCCCCGCGCTTTTTCCGCGAGCAGATGCGCCAGCACCTGCACCGTCTTGCCTAAACCCATGTCGTCTGCAAGCACGCCGCCGAAGCCTGCGTCGGCGAGGAAACCCAGCCAGGCTAGGCTTTCGCGCTGATATGTGCGCAAGGTTGCGTCGAAACCGGGCGGCTCGGCCATTGGCGCACGCACGGTCCGCAAGCGCTCGACGAGCGCGCGCAGACGTTCGCCACCGCGCCAAGGCAGATTCGCGCCACGCGCGATTTCATCGACCACGGTCACCTGCGTGCGACTCAGGCGCAGCCGGCTCTTGTCCGCGCCGGCCGCGCTTTGCAGCCATTCGAGCAGCGGCGCGATCAGCCGGCGCAGCCGCGCCAGCGGCAACATCGCGCGGCGGCGCGCATCAAGGCGCACCAGCCACATGGCGTCTTCGGCTTCGCCCTTGCGCGGCGATAGCGGAAAGTTTGGATCAGCCAAAAGGCGGCGCAGGATCGGCAACAGATCGACGCGCTCGCCGGCAATATCGATGCCGAGACGCAGATCGAACCACGCGTTGCCGCCCGCCCCCTCCTCATCGTGCGCATCGACCTGCGCATACCAGGCCTGCGCATCGTCGAGCAGCTCGAACGGAAAATCCGCGGCCGACTCGACGCGAAAACCCAGGTCGCGCAGACGCGGCGCGAGCGCGAACACTTGCTCGGCCGCGGCGAGCCGACCTTGGCGCGGTTCGAGCACGAAGTCGCCCTCGATCAGCGCGCCGTCGCGCAGACCGGCTATCGGCGGCAGCAGTTCGGCATCGATCAGACCCAGGCTGTCGAGGCGTTCGCAGGCGGCGATTTCCGTGCCGCGATCGCGCACGATGTCGAGCAGTTGGCCGTCGTGCAGGCGGCGCTCGTGCGGCAGGACGGGCGCATAGGCGACGCGCGGGCCGGCATAGTCGAAGCTCAAGCGCACGCAGCCGGCGACGTAGCGGCCCCTGCTGGTCGCAATCGGAATCGCGCGCAAGGTCGCCACCGGCGTCGGTACGGCACGGTGTTCCTGGACCTCGTCGTGCTGCGCGAGCAGTGGATGGAATCGAGCTTCGTTCAAGCCTGAATCGCCAAGGGCAAACTGGCGAGTCTGCACGCTGTGCGTACCGGCGTCCAGCGTATGCGCAGGACGCCGGTCAATCGTTGTGTCAGGCCACCGCCTTGATCGGTGTCTGATTGCGCCACGCCGCCAGCAGATCGGCGCGTTTCACCGCCGCCTTGGCGAAGTTCGCGTCCTTGATATGCCCGTAACCGCGAATCTGTTCGGGAATCGACGCGATCTCGACCGCAAGCGCGCGGTTGTCGCGGTCGAGTTTGGACAGCAACTCATCGACCGTGGCGAAGTAATCCGCGATCAGCTGACGCTCCATCCGGCGCTCTTCGGTCCTGCCGAAGAGGTCGAAGGCGCCGCCGCGCAGACCCTTGAATCGGGCCAGCAGCCTGAACGCCTTGAACATCCACGGACCGAACTCGCGCTTGATCAAATGACCGTCGGCATCCTTCTTGGCGAAGGTCGGCGGCGCGAGATTGAAATGGATCTTGTAGTCGCCGTCGAAGGTATCGCGCACGCGCTTCTCGAAATCGCCGCTGGTGTACAGACGCGCGACTTCGTATTCGTCCTTGTACGCCATCAGTTTGAACGCGTAGCGCGCGACTGCCTCGGCCAGCGAGCTCGTGCCGGCAGCTTTCTGCTGTTCCGCAGTGCGCACCCTGGCGACGAGATTTTTATACTTTTCTGCATAGCCCGCATCCTGGTAATCGGTCAGGAATGCAACGCGGCGCGCGATCTCCTCGTCGAGACTGCGGCTGAGCACGCCATCGTCCAGCGGTGATGCCGACAGGGCAACCGCCGCGCCCTCGTCGGTACCGCCGACGCCGCCGCCCGCTGCCGCGCGCACCTTGGCCATATCGACCGCGGCGAGACGGCCCCAGTTGAATGCCGACTTGTTCATTTCGACGGCGGCGGCGTTGAGTTCGACCGCGCGCATGAGTGCCTGCTGCGAGACCGGCACCCAGCCCTTCTGCCAGGCGTAGCCGAGCATGAACAGATTGCTCGCGATCGAATCGCCGAGCAGCTTGTTCGCAAGATCGGTCGCGTCGACCAGTTCCGGCGCTTCGCCGTCGAGCGCGGTCTTCACCGCATCGATGATCTGCAGCGCGGGAAACTGCATATCGGGTTTCGTCGTGAACGTGCCCGGCATCGCCTCGTAGGTGTTGAGCACGACATGCGAATGCGCGGCGCGGATTTTCGACAGCGCCCAGTAGTCATTGACCACGACCATGTCGCAACCGAGCACAAGGTCGGCCTCACCTGCCGCGATGCGCACGGCGTGGATGTCCGCCGGCGTGTGCGCGATGCGCAGGTGGCAGGTGACCGCACCGCCTTTCTGCGCGAGGCCGGTCTGGTCGAGCACGGTTGCGCCCTTGCCTTCCAGATGTGCGGCCATACCGATCAGCGCGCCGATCGTGACCACGCCGGTGCCGCCGATGCCGGTGACGAGGATATTCCAAGGCTGGGCGAGATCGCTGGCAAAGACCGGTTGCGGCAAAGTGGAAAAATCCACTCGGCCGCCGCCCGGCTTGCGCTTGCGCAAGCCGCCACCGTGTATCGTGACAAAACTCGGACAGAAACCCTTGACGCAGGAAAAGTCCTTGTTGCAATTGCTCTGGTCGATCTCGCGCTTGCGCCCGTATTCGGTCTCCTTCGGCAGCACCGAGACGCAGAACGATTTCTCGCCGCAGTCGCCGCAGCCTTCGCAGACCAGCGTGTTGATGAACACGCGTTTCTTCGGATCCTCGAGCTTGCCGCGCTTGCGCCGGCGGCGCTTTTCGGTCGCGCAGGTCTGGTCGTAGATCAGTACGCTGACGCCTTCAACCTCGCGCAGGCGCTTGGACATGGAATCGAATTCATCGCGCGAGACGAACTCGACGTCGCGTGGAAACAGTTCGCGCTTCGACCACTTCTCGATCTCGTCGCTCATCACGACGATGGTGTGCACGCCCTCGGCGCGCATCTGGTGCGCGACATCGGGCACGGTCAGCGTACCGTCGACCGCCTGGCCACCGGTCATCGCGACGGCATCGTTGTAGAGGATCTTGTAGGTGATGTTGACCTTGGCCGCGATCGCCTGACGGATCGCCAGCGAGCCGGAGTGGAAATAGGTGCCGTCGCCGAGATTCTGGAATACGTGCTTGGTCTCGGTGAACGGTGCCTGGCCGCACCAGGTTGCACCTTCGCCGCCCATCTGGGTGAAGGTATCGGTGCGCCGATCCATCCAGGTGACCATGTAATGGCAGCCGATACCGCCGAGTGCGCGCGAACCTTCCGGCACCGCGGTCGAGGTGTTGTGCGGGCAGCCCGGACAGTAGTGCGCGGGGCGCGGAAAATTCGCGCGCGGCAGGGTGAGTTCCTTTTCCTTGCCCTCGATCCAGGCGACGCGCGCGCGGATCGTCTCGCTGCTGAAGAAACGCGACAGGCGTTTGGCGATCACCAGCGCGATCATCGCCGGCGTCAATTCGCTGGTGGACGGCAGCACCCAGTTGCCTTCCTCGTCGTACTTGCCGACCACGCTCGGCCGCGTCGGCCAGTTGTACATCTGCTCCTTCATCTGCGATTCGAGGAAGGAACGCTTTTCCTCGACCACGATGATGTCTTCCAGCCCGGTGGCGAAGTCGTGGATGCCGACCGGCTCGAGCGGCCAGGTCATGCCGATTTTGTATACGCGGATGCCGATGTCCGCGGCGGCCTGTGCGTCGATGCCCAGATATTCGAGCGCCTGCTGCACATCGAGATAGCTTTTGCCGGTGGTGACGATGCCGAGGCGCGGATGCGGCGAATCGATCACCACGCGATCGATGTGGTTGGCGCGCGCGAACGCGCAGGCGGCCTGCACCGCGTATTGATGCAGGCGCAGTTCCTGATTGAGTGGCGGATCGGGCCAGCGGATATTGAGGCCGCCCGGCGGCATCGTGAAATCGGTCGGCAGCACGATATCGAGTTGATGCGGATTGACGTTGACCGACGCCGACGATTCCACGGTCTCGGCGATCGTCTTGAAGCCGACCCAGCGGCCGGTGTAGCGGCTCATCGCCCAGCCGAGCATGCCCATGTCCAGAATATCCTGCACGCCGGCGGGATTGAGGATCGGCATCATCGCGCTGACGAATTCGAGCTCCGAACCGTGCGGCAGCGTCGACGAGCGGCAGGCATGATCGTCGGCCGCGAGTGCGAGCACACCGCCGTTTTTCGACGTGCCCGCGGCATTGCCGTGCTTGAACACGTCGCCCGAGCGATCCACGCCCGGACCCTTGCCGTACCACATCGCGAACACGCCGTCGTACTTCGCGCCGGGGAACAGATTGGCTTGCTGCGTGCCCCAGACCATGGTCGCGCCGAGGTCCTCGTTGATGCCGGGCTGAAATTCGATACCCGAGGCCTTGAGGTGTTTTCCCGCCTTCCACAGTTCCAGATCGAAGCCGCCAAGCGGGCTGCCGCGATACCCGGAAATGAAACCGGCGGTGTTGATGCCCGCCGCACGGTCGCGCATCTGCTGCATCAGCGGCAGGCGCACCAGCGCCTGCACACCGGAAAGATAGATGCGCCCTTGTGTACGAGTATACTTATCCTCGAGCGTGTAATCGAGGTCGAGGTTTGTTGCGGGAACGGACATGAACGTATCCTGCGCGCGGCGAATTCACGGCCTGCAAGTTTAACACTGGCGGTCGTTGCCGCCGTGCGGGACGTAAACGTGAATGCGGACGATTACGCCGGCAAAGCGGCGCACGCCGTGCGCCGGTGTGCGTCTATTGCGTTTGCGCGATCAGCCCGCTCAACGAGTACGGCGCCAAAAAGTTGCTGCCGGGGACCGCAGGATAGTCGAGCGAGGGATCGAACGACACGCTCTGCGCGAACTCGCGCACGGTGGCAAGGCAGGTTTTCTGCAGACCCGCACTCGCGCCGACGATGCTGAACTCGAGTACGCCCTTGCGCGCGAGATGCAGCGCGTGGCAATCGAACACCGTCGTCTTCGCGCCCTCGGGCAGGCGTTCCTCGACCCAGTCAACCTCGGCGCCGGTGCGCGTGGGCGGCACGACGAAGCGCTGCAGAGTGCCGCCGCTGCCGGCAAGTCGGGGTACATGTGTTTGACTGCGCGCCGCGTCGAGCAACCCTTTCGCGTCGAGTTCGCCCGCGCTTGCGACGACCAGGCCTTCGTTCATCCAGCGCACACGCACTAGCCATAGCTGCGGATCGGTCAGCGCGAGATTCAGCTCCATCACCGAGGCGACGAGACGTTTGTCGAAGGGACGGCCGAGCGCTGCGTCCAGAAGGCGCGCATCGTTGCTGTCGATCAGATGAAATCCTGCGGGGATCTCCATCGTATAGCCGGTTATCGTGCGCTCAAATCGTCCTCTGTAAAATGTCACGCGCGACGCGACATGGCGCAACTCCTGCGGCGATGCCCGCTGTGGCACGGCATCCGCGGGCGGCGGCTCATCGGCAGCGGGTTGCGCCACGGATGACCCGGCGGCAAGACTCAGGCAGAGAAACAAAGCTCGCAGATGCACCATCATGGCGACTCACTCGGTTCCGATTCCAAGCGCCATTTTACACTGCCCCGGAAAGCAGTGCCTGAGAACGGGTTCATGTGTGTTCAGGATTCGGTCTTGCCTTGCGCGGCAAACATCGCGCGGAACGGAAACCACTGCTGGCGCATGAAACCAGCTGGCATGTAGTCGCCGACCACACCGTAGCGTTCGGGGAATTGCTTCTTCGACTTCACCGCCGTACCGAACAGGTAATCGAGGAACGAGTAGTGCGCAGCGTAGTTGCGGTCGATCGCTTCGGTGTCCTGCGAGTGGTGCCAGTGGTGGAAATCCGGTGTGACGATCAGGTATTTGAGCGGCCCCCACGGCAGATGCACGTTGGCGTGGATGAGCACCGCCTGGAAGCCCACGATCAGGATATAAGCGTTGACCACGCCTTCACCGAAACCGACCACGAACAGCGGCGCGAGCACCAGCACGCGTGTGGCGATGACTTCCAGGATGTGTTGGCGCGAACCTGCCAGCCAGTCCATTGTCTTGGTGCTGTGATGCACTGAGTGGAATTTCCACAGCAACGGCACTTGGTGATAGGCGCGATGCGTCCAGTACTGGGCAAGATCGGCCACGAGTATACAAAGAAGCAATTGCGGCAGGAAGGCGATCGTGCGCACGCTCTGCTGGAACGGCGCGCTGACCAGCCAGCCGAACACGTGATGGATCAGGAAATTCACCGTGAGCAGGATCAGGCCGACGAGGAAATGGTTCACCGCAAAGTGCTTCAGATCGGTCTGCCATTCCGGCCGGAAGATCGGTTGACCGCGATACAGCGGAAACAGTTTTTCGATCACCACAAACAGCGTGGTCGAACCGAGCAGATCGAGAATGAACCAGTCCAGGCCGATATATGGCGTGTGATTGGGAAAGTCGCCGACCGGCACACGCGAACCACCGAGAGCCACCGCGCCGAGAACCAACGCAAACGCGAGCAGATTCAAGTTGCGCCGCCGGGCAAAAATCAGATTCGTCAACGACAGACCGCCGGCAAGCAGCAAAGCCACCAGCAGCAATTGACGCAGCACCTCGACCGAATACTGGTGCCGCAACTCGGGCATCGTCAGGTATTGCGGAAAATGAAAGGCGAGCACAGCGAGCAGGCTCAGGCAGCCGAGCAACAGCGCGACCACCGTGCTGATCAGCCCACGCCCGGCGCGCAGATCACCGCTGCGCCGGAGCAGATCGCCAGTTTCGTCTACTACCGCGCCGACGTGCCTGACCGACGCGGCAAACGGGGCTGTGAGCACGCGCCGCGAAGTCGACCGTTGCGCAGGACCAGACATGACGACCCCCTGACATGACTGCGAGTTGCCACTATAGCTTCAGCTTGCGCGATCCCGAAACCCGCGCGCTCATCGTGAACCGCCTTGCGCAACTACGCGACGGCTTCCACGGCTGCGCTGGCGAACATCTGCTTGATCGCCTTGGCCGCTTCGCGGCCGTCGAGCACGGCGCGCACGACGAGGTCGGCGCCGCGCCACATATCGCCGCCGGCGAAGACTTTCGGATTGGTGGTCTGCAGCGGCAGGCGTCCGTCGCCGCCGAGGACGATCTTGCCGCTGTTCTCGAATTCGATGTCGTTGGCGATCGCCCATTGCGGCGGCTCGGGCGTGAAGCCGAATGCGAGGATCACCACGTCGGCATCGAGCACCTGCTCGGTGCCCGGTACGACTTCCGCGCGCGGGCGGCCGTTGCCGGTATCGACGAGACGCGTTTCCGCGACGCGCACGCCCGTGACTTTGTCGCTGCCGAGAATTTCCAGCGGCTGCCGCTGGAAGATGAACTCGACGCCTTCGTCACGGCTGTATTTCACCTCGCGCCGCGAGCCTGGCATGTTCTCTTCGTCGCGGCGATATACGCAGCTCACGCTTTCCGCGTCATGGCGCACCGAGGTGCGCACGCAATCCATGCTCGTGTCGCCGCCGCCGAGCACAACGACGCTCTTGCCGAGCAGATCGGGCAGCACATCAGCCTCGGTCGCGGTGCCGAGCAACTTGCGCATGTTGGCGATCAGGAACGGCAGCGCCGCGTGCACGCCGGGCAAATCCTGGCCCGGCAGTTTGCCGTCGACGAAGCGATACGCGCCGGTGCCGATGAACACCGCGTCGTAGCCTTTTACCATCGTTGCAAAATCCACGTCGCGGCCGATTTCGGTATTCAGATGAAACTTCACACCCATGCCTTCGAGCACGCCGCGGCGCGTGCGCACGATTTCCTTGTCGAGCTTGAACGGCGGAATACCGAAGGTAAGCAGGCCGCCGATTTCCTCGTAGCGATCGAACACGTCGACGGCGATTCCCGAGCGCGCGAGCACGTCGGCCGCGGCAAGACCGGCCGGACCCGCGCCGACCACGGCAACGCGCTTGCCGCTCGGCTCGACGTCGTCGAGCTTCGGCCGCCAGCCACGTTTGAACGCCTCGTCGGTGATCGTGCGTTCGATCGCACCGATGGTCACCGCACCAAAGCCGGTTTCCAGCGTGCACGCCTGTTCGCACAGGCGATCCTGCGGACAGATGCGGCCGCAGATTTCCGGCAGCGGATTGGTCTCGTGCATGAGCGCGGCTGCATCCTCCACACGCCCCTCGCGCGCGAGTTCGAGCCAGCGCGGAATATGGTTATGCAGCGGACAACCCCACGAGCAATACGGATTGCCGCAGTCGATGCAGCGCGCCGCCTGTTCGCTCGTCGCTTCGGGCGTGTAGGCGCCATGGATTTCGCCATAGCCGAGCACGCGTACCGGCACGTTGAGTTCGCGCGGCAGCTCGCGCGGGAAGCGCAAAAATGGAAAATTATCTTTTATCACTTTGGTTCACAATTCAAAAAAGCATTTGGTCGCAAAAGCGCGAACTACGCAAAGAAGGGCAGAAAAACAAACAAAAATTCCGCGTTTTTTGCGCTCTTTGCGGCCAATTCGCACTTGATTCCAATTCCTCACGCTGCACGGCGCAGGTCTTCGGCCAGCGCATCCAGGCTCGCCGCCTTGGGCTTGACCAGCCAGAACTTGTGCATCAGCTCGCGGAATTCGTCGATCAGGCGCTTGCCCCAGGGGCTCGCCGTGGCCTGTTGATAGGCCAGCAGCAGCGCGCGCAGATGCTGCCAGTAGTTTTCCATGCCTTCGTGCGAGATGCGCGTGATGTCGACCAGCTCGTGGTTGTAGCGATCGACGAAATCGCGCGCTTCGTCGAACACGAAGGCATAGCCGCCGGTCATGCCGGCGCCGAAGTTGACGCCGCAGCGACCGAGCACGACGACGGTGCCGCCGGTCATGTATTCGCAGCAGTGGTCGCCGACGCCTTCGATCACCGCCAGCGCACCGGAGTTGCGCACCGCAAAGCGCTCGCCGGCGCGGCCCGCGGCAAAAAATTCACCGCCGGTCGCGCCATACAGACAGGTGTTGCCGACGATGGAGGATTGATGCGTGGGCCAGGCCGCGCCCGGCGGTGGGCGCACGACGATGCGGCCGCCGGCCATGCCCTTGCCAACGCCGTCGTTGGCTTCGCCGTCGAGCACGATATGCACGCCGCCCGCGTTCCAGGCGCCGAGACTCTGCCCTGCCGAACCGCTCAAGTGCAGCACAATGGGTTTGGTCGCCATGCCCTGATCGCCATGCCGGCGCGCAACATCGCCGGATAGCCGCGCACCGATCGCACGATCGGTGTTGGCGATCGCATAGCGGAATTCGCCGCCGCTGGCATTTTCCAGCGCCGCACGCGTATCCGCTGCGATGCGCAGCGCGAGTGTGCTGTCGGGAATCGGCGCGGCGGCACACGCGGGCGCGGCGCCGCTCAAGCCGGTGCCGAGCAGCGGCGCTAGGTCCAGCTTGCGCTGCTTGGCGGTGACACCTTCGCGCTGACGCAACAGATCGGTGCGGCCGATGATTTCGTCGAGCCGGCGCACGCCGAGACTCGCGAGCAAGCCGCGCACATCTTCGGCGACGAAGCGGAAGAAGTTCTCCGCCTGCTCGGGCGGGCCTTTGTAATGCTGCTTGCGCAGTTCATCGTTCTGCGTGGCGACGCCGGTCGCGCAGGAATTCAGATGGCAGATGCGCAGGTATTTGCAGCCGAGCGCGACCAGCGGCGCAGTACCGAAGCCGAACGATTCCGCACCGAGCAGCGCGGCCTTGATCACATCGAGTCCGGTCTTGAGGCCGCCGTCAGTCTGCACGATCACGCGCTCGCGCAGCCCGTTGCGCACGAGGGTCTGCTGGGTTTCGGCCAGACCCAATTCCCACGGCGCGCCGGCGTACCGAATCGAGGTCAGCGGGCTTGCGCCCGTGCCGCCGTCGTGGCCGGAAATCGTGATCAGGTCGGCGTTCGCCTTGGCCACGCCCGCGGCGATCGTGCCGACGCCCGCGTGCGCGACGAGCTTGACCGAGACCAGAGCGGTCGGATTGACCTCCTTGAGGTCGTAGATCAGTTGTGCCAGATCCTCGATCGAATAGATGTCGTGATGCGGCGGCGGCGAAATCAGACCAATGCCCGGCCGCGCGTAACGCAAGCGCGCGATCAGCGCATTGACCTTGTGCCCGGGCAATTGGCCGCCCTCGCCGGGTTTGGCGCCCTGTGCGATCTTGATCTGCAGCACTTCGGCATTGACCAGATATTCCGGCGTGACGCCGAAACGGCCCGAGGCGACCTGCTTGATCTTGGACATTTTCTCGGTGCCGTAGCGCACTGGATCTTCGCCGCCTTCGCCCGAGTTGCTGCGCGCGCCGAGCCGGTTCATCGCCATCGCCAGGGCTTCGTGCGCCTCGGGCGAGAGCGCGCCGAGCGACATGCCGGCGGAATCGAAACGCCTGAGGATCGCCTCGGCCGGTTCGACTTCGTCGAGAGGAATCGATGGGTGCGGACTGTGCACGTCGAGCAGATCGCGCAACGCGGCCGGCACGCGCCCGTTCACCGCGTCGGCGTACTTTTTATACAAACGCACATCGCCCGTGCGCACGGCGAGCTGCAGGTTGCCGACGACCTCGGGGTTGAACATGTGGAACTCGCCGCCCGGCAGCGCCTTCATCAGTCCACCCGGCGGCAACGCGTAATTCGGATCGCGCGCCGCGATCGATTGCGCGCGATATTCGCCTTCGATCTCGGCGAAGCCCGCGCCGCTGATGCGCGACGGCGTGCCGGGGAAGCACAGATCGACGACTTCGCGATCCAGACCGACTATTTCGAACAACTGCGCGCCACGATAGCCGGCGATGGTCGAGATACCCATTTTGGAAATGATCTTGAGCAGACCCTTCTGAATGCCGCGCCGGTAACTGCGGCCGATTTCGCTCGGCGCCTCGCCTTGGCGACCCTTGAGTTCGCCGCGCCGGTTCATGTCGTATAGCGTCTGATACGACAGGTACGGATACACCGCCGTCGCGCCGAAGCCGATCAGACAGGCGAAGTGGTGCGCATCGCGCGCGTTGCCGGTTTCGACCAGCAGGTTGCAGTCACAGCGCAATTGTTTTTGCGTCAGGCGCGCATGCACTGCGCCGGTCGCGAGCAGGGCGTGGATCGGCAGCAAACCCGGCAGCGGGTAGCGGTCCGACAGCAGCAGCAGGATCGCGCCGCCGCGCACCGCGGCTTCGGCCTCGTCGCAGATTTTTTCCAGCGCCGCCTTGAGCCCGATCGTCTCGTCGTAATACAGATCGAGCTTGAGATTGCTCGGCGCGATATGCGGCAGCGCGAGAATCTGGCGCAATTTGCGCTGCGACAGGATCGGCGAGTTGAGCAGCACCTGCTTGGCGTTCTCGGGCGACAGATCGAAGATGTTGCGTTCGAGCCCGATCTGCGTGGTCAGCGACATCACCAGGCGTTCGCGCAGCGGATCGATCGGCGGATTGGTGACCTGGGCGAAACCCTGGCGAAAATATTCATACAGCGGCCGCGACTGCTGCGACAGCACGGCGATCGGCGTGTCGTCGCCCATCGAGCCGGTCGCTTCGGCTTCGTCCTCGGCCAGTGTCTTGAGCACGACGTCGCGCTCTTCGCGAGTCAGCGCGAACTGCTTCTGGAAGCGTGCGAGCACCTCGGGCGGGAATGGTTCGGCGGCAAGCGCCGGATCGATCAGATGCGATTCGAGGAAGGTCAGTTTCTCGCGCAGCCAGCGCTTGTACGGCGCGCGCGCGCGGTTGACCGCATCGATCGCGGCGCTGTCGAGCAGCTTGTGCTCGATCAAATCCACCGCGATCATTTCGCCCGGTCCGAGGCGGCCTTTGGCGACGATGCGTTCGGGCGGCACATCCCACAGACCGGCCTCGGAGGCGATGATGATGTGGTTGTCGTCCGAACGCGCCCAACGCGCGGGCCGCAACCCGTTGCGGTCGAGCGCGCAAGCGGCATGTTGCGCATCGCACAGCACGATGCCCGCCGGCCCGTCCCAAGGCTCGGTGTGCAGTGCGTAATACTCGTAGAACGCTTCCAGGTCCTCGTCGATATCCTGACGCGACGACCACGCCGGCGGCATCAGCACGCGCATCGCCACGAGCACGTCGAGTCCGCCCGCGACCAGCACCTCGAGCATGTTGTCGAGACTTTCCGAATCCGATCCGGTCAGGCTGACCAACGGTCCGATGTCGGACAATTCCACCAGTGCAGATTGATACTTTGCCGCACGCGCGGTCGCCCAGTTGCGGTTGCCCTTGATCGTGTTGATCTCGCCGTTGTGCGCAAGCAGGCGAAACGGCTGCGCCAGGCGCCAGTGCGGCATCGTGTTGGTCGAGAAGCGCTGGTGGAACACCGCAGCACAGGCAGCCAGATCCGGGTGCGAGAAATCCGGGAACGCCGCGCGCAACTCACCGGGCGCAACCATCGCTTTCATCGCAAATGTCGCGGCCGAAAGCGTGACGACATAGAAATGCGCATCGCCCGCCAGCGCCTTCTCGGTCAACCGGCGTGCGCGGAACAGGGCGCGATCGAACGGCGCCTCATCCATGCCGGCCGGCGCGTCGACGAAAATCTGCGCGATGCGCGGCCGATGCGCGGCACCGATCGGCCCGCAGGCGGTCGCATCGACCGGCACCTCGCGCCAGCCGGCGACGTGCAGGCCTGCCGTCCGCAATTGCTGTTCGAGCGCGGTCTTCTGCACGGCGGCGCGCGCCGCGTCGAGGGGATCGAGAAACACATGGCCGGACGCGAACCGCTCGGCGAGCGCAAAGCCCGCCTCGCCGGCGAGCGCACGCAGCCATGCGAACGGCCGGTACAGCAGCATGCCGCAACCGTCGCCGGTGATGCCGTCGGCACCGATGCCGCCGCGATGCGACATTTTCGCCAGTGTGGCAAAGGCCTGATCGATCAACCACGCGCTCGCCCGGCCGTCGATATTCGCGATCAGGCCAAAGCCGCAACTGTCGTGTTCATACGACGGATCGTAAAGACTGCTGGCACTGCCTTGCGGCATGGTGACTCCCGATTCATGATTCGTCGCTCGGGCCGATTTCCGGCGACGACAAAACGGACGCGTCCTGACGCCATATCCACTGGTGGTCATTCCTCATCGGCGACTAAAGCACAAATGCTGCGCCGCGTCAAAGCCATTGGGCGTATAGATGTCCAAACGCGCCAAACTGCCGCAGGCGCAGGTCAGACCGCCCGGGCTGCGCGCCTGATCAGAGCGCGTCGGCGCCGGTTTCGCCGGTGCGGATGCGGATCACCTGGTCCAGGTCATAGACAAAAATCTTGCCGTCGCCGATCTTGCCGCTGTTGGCCGCATGCAGAATCGTTTCGACGACGCGCTCGGCGATCGCCTCGGGCACGGCGATCTCAATCTTGATCTTGGGCAGGAAATCGACCACGTACTCGGCGCCGCGGTACAGCTCGGTATGACCTTTTTGCCGGCCGAAGCCCTTGACCTCGGTCACCGTGATGCCCTGCACGCCAACTTCGGCCAGCGCTTCGCGTACATCGTCGAGCTTGAACGGCTTGATGATCGCCATCACCAGTTTCATCGCACACCTCGAACAATTCCCTGCTGCCGACTATACCGAAAACGCCGCTGCGACGTGCGTGCCGCGTTCCGGCGCGACGCTGAGACAACTGCGCCTGTAGGAATTCTCTTACATGAAAATCCGCCGCAGGCTGACTGTGGTCGGGCCAACGGTTCGCCAGGCTTTCAAAATCCAGTCGAGGATTCGAGTACCACTGGATTGCGCCGGGCCGCACAGGATGTGCGGCTGCGGTGCAGGGATTTCCCAATCGAGGATTGCCGTGATTTCAGCCACTCCCATCGACGCATTGGCGCATCGGCTTGCCAGATTCATTCCGGTCACCGGTGGACACGGGACCGGCGAGGACCCTCTGGCCAATATTCGTGGCGCGCTGCGCGTGGGTCTGCGCGATCTGGATCTGGTCACCCGCGACGAATTCGACGTGCAGTGCTGCGTGCTGCTGCGCACGCGCGAAATGGTCGAAGTGCTCGAGCATCGGATCGCCGAGCTTGAGGGCACGCGCGCGGCGCAGGCGCCGCCGCCATGAATCAAGGCATCGGCGGCGAATGAGCCGGCGGTGCGACCTTTACCGCGGACGGACGTGGACAACGTCGGCACACGCTGTGTGCCGATAGTCGAGGCGATCACGGCTCTCCTCTCGGTGGCCAACCTACGCTCGTAGCAGGCAATCCTTTGCACGGATCGCAAAGGTAATCGGCACCCCGTCCGCGGTTCTTCTTTATCCCAATGCCACCCGGCTGTTGCACAGTCCACGCGTCGGCGTAGGAAAAGTCCTACACAGACGTCAGCAAGCCGCCGATGACAACGCCATCGGCGCGGCACTAAGCTGCGTGCTGTGGCCGGCCCTGCCGGCGGACCAGCAAGAGGATTGAACATGATCGGCATCTCTGCCATTGACGATGTCGCGCAGCGCCTGGCGGCACTCGTTCCGCCCGATGCACGTGCCGCGCGCGAGGACCTGGTCGCCAACTTTCGCGACGTGCTGCGCAGCGGCCTGCGCCGGCTCGACCTGGTCACGCGCGAGGAGTTCGACGCCCAGCGCGGCGTGCTGTTGCGCACGCGCGAGACGGTTGAGGCGCTTGAAGCGCGCGTCGCCGAACTGGAGGAGCAGTTGGGCGGACGCACGTAGCTTGCGCGGGTTGCAAGGCGCCGGGACTCTTTCGGATCCTCAGCCCTCCGCGCTTTCCAACCCATGAGCCTCGCCATCGTCCACAGCCGCGCCCAGGATGGCGTCGCCGCACCCGCGGTCACGGTCGAAGTGCATCTGTCCGGTGGGCTGCCCGGTACCTCGATCGTGGGTCTGCCGGAAACCGCGGTGAAGGAAGCGCGCGATCGTGTGCGCGTGGCGATCCAGAATGCGCAGCTGGATTACCCGTCGCGGCGCGTGACGGTCAGCCTGGCGCCGGCCGACCTGCCCAAGGACGGCGGCCGTTTCGACCTACCGATCGCGCTCGGCATCCTCGCCGCGGCCGGGCATCTGCCAAAGGAAAGTCTGGCGCGTTACGAATTTCTCGGCGAGTTGGCGCTGTCCGGCGAACTGCGCCCGGTCACCGGCGTGCTGCCGGCCGCGCTCAAGGCGACGCTGGCCGGCCGCGCGCTGATCGTGCCGCGCGCGAACGGCGCCGAGGCGGCGCTGGTTTCGGCAGCGGAGGTGCGCAGTGCGAATTCGCTGCTCGAAGTGCTCGCGTTTCTGCGCGGCGTGGGCAGCCTGCCCGATACGCATC
>NZ_DATBQK010000017.1:0-2243 GCF_036560865.1 Rudaea sp. | reverse complement strand
TGTCGATACCGAGTCTGTGCAACAACGCAACGCCAGGACCGAGCGGCCTTTCCGGCGGACTGCAGGGTTTCCTCGTCGGCACAGGCTATGACGAAGCCACGGGTCTGGGCTCGATCGATATCGCCAATCTGCTCAATCAATGGAGCGCCACCGGGAGCGGCACGTTCAACCTCGACCAGCATGGCTTGACCGGTACCTGGTACAACCCCGCCACCGGCGGTCAGGGCCTGCTGGTGGAAACCTACCCCGACCTCTTCGGCAGCGGCCACGGCTATCTGGCGGCCGGTTGGTATACCTTCGACGTAACCGCTGCGGGTGGGCAACGCTGGTACACCGTGCAGGGCGATGCGATCAATGGCAGCGCATCGGTGCCGCTGGCTATCTACGCAGGGGCCGGCGGCAATTTCAATGCGCCGCCCGCGATCGGCGTGGCTCAGGTCGGTACGGCGACGCTGAGCTTCAGCGATTGCAGCCATGGCACGCTGACCTATCACTTCACCGACGGTCGCCCGGACGGTTCGATGCCGCTCACCAAGCTGGACACGAATGTGACCTGTACGGCCTCGGGCGACAACGGCAATGCGACCGCGAACTATCTGCTGTCCGGCGCCTGGTACGATTCCACGCATACGACCGGCGGTCAGGGCTTCGTCTTCGATTTCAGCCCGGCGCTGACCACACTGTTTGCCGCGTGGTACACCTACCAGCCGAACGGAACAAGCATCGGCGGCGGCGCCAGCCAGCGCTGGTACACGATTCAGGACAATGCCTTCACGCCGGGAACAGTGGCGAAGAACGGACTGCCGATCTACGAACCCTCGGGCGGCACATTCAACACGCCCGGCGGCGCGAGCACCGGTTCGCCGGTCGGCAGCGCGAATATCCTGATCAACAGTTGCACGTCAATGACGCTGAGTTACACCTTCAGCGGCGGCACGAACGCGGGTCAACACGGCAGCCTCAACCTCGGCCGCGTCGTCGGCGCGCCGGCCGGGTGCAGTTTTTAGAGCATTTTTAAGTCAAGTACTTACACATCGCGCGATCGGCTTTCACCTCCCCCTTGTGGGGGAGGTCGGCACGCGCCGCGTGCCGGGAGAGGGGATGGCGCCGAAGGCGCCCGCTTTCGCGCGCGCTACCCCTCTCCTCAACCCCTCTCCCGCAGGGGGAGAGGGACTCAAAAGCAAGGGCGCAGTTGTAGCCATTTCAGCTGAAAACTCTAGGACGCGACGCCGCCATCGCGCGACGTGTTCAGCACCTGTAGAAAGGCCGCGCCGTAGCGCGCGAGCTTGGCCACGCCAACACCGCTGATCGTGCCCAACGCGTCGGTATCGCGTGGCTGTTCGCGCAACATCTCAAGCAGGGTTGCGTCGTGGAAGATCACGTACGCCGGCACGCCCTGCTCGCGCGCGAGACGCGCACGCGTGGCGCGCAAGGCGTCCCACAGATTCGTCTCGTGCGGCGCGATCGCAAGAGCCTGCACCTTGCGCTCGCCGCGCACCGCGCGCCGCGTGACGCGGCGTTCCGCGCGACTCGCCGGTCGCCGCAACGACACGCGCGTCTCACCGCGCAGCAAGCCGCGACTCGCCTCGGTCAAACGCAGGACACCGTAGCCATCCGCATCGGTCGCGAGCAGGCCCACGGCGACGAGTTGGCGGAACACGGCGCGCCACTGACGCTCGTCGAGTTCCGCACCGACGCCGAACACGCTCAGGCTGGCGTGACCCAGCGAATGCACACGCTCGTCGTCCTCGCCACGCAGCACCTTGGCGAGATGGCCGACGCCGTAGCGCTGGCCGGTGCGATACACGCACGACAGCGCCTTCTGCGCGAGTTCGGTGCCATCGAAGGATAAAGGCGGATTTGTGCAATTGTCGCAGTGGCCGCAATCCGCAGCCAGCGTCTCGCCGAAATACGCGAGCAGATGGCGGCGGCGGCAGGTTGCGATCTCGGCGTAACCGAGGAGGGCATCGAGCTTGGCGCGCTCGACGCGCTTTCTTTCCTCGCCCGATTCGGATTGCGCGATGAACTGCGCGAGCGTGACGACATCGCCGAGGCCATAGCACATCCATGCGTCGGCCGGCAGCCCGTCGCGTCCGGCACGGCCGGTCTCCTGGTAGTAGCCTTCCAGACTTTTCGGCAGGTCCAGATGCGCGACGAAGCGCACGTCGGGCTTGTCGATGCCCATGCCGAACGCGATCGTCGCGGTCATCACGATGCCGTCCTCGCGCAAAAAACGTTGCTGG
>NZ_DATBQK010000016.1:0-2473 GCF_036560865.1 Rudaea sp. | reverse complement strand
CGCATCTGCTCGCCGCCGTGCAGCACACGGGGGCGGCGCTGTTGCGCGAGCATCCGGATCTCGTCGAACGCCTGATCGCACGCTGGATCGGCCACTCCGCGCAGTACGCGGGTGCGTGACGGGCGACGCGCACGTTAGAATATGCTGCCCTGAAACAAGCCGTTAGGATAAAAATGGAAAAGTATAAAATACTGATCGACACCGATCCCGGTGTCGACGACGCGCTCGCGATCCTGATGGCGCACGAGCATGCGCAAGTGCTCGGCCTGTCGATCGCCGCGGGCAATGTCGGCATCGAGCACACGGTCGCCAATGGGCTCAAGCTGATCGAGGTGATCGGCGCGGATACGCCCGTATTCGCCGGTTGCGCGACGCCGCTCGTGCATGCGGCGGCGGATGCGGCCTATGTACACGGTCAGGACGGCTTCGGCGACACCGGCTATACGCCGAGCACGCGCAGCGCCGAAAGCGAGCATGCGGCACTGGCGATCCTGCGCCTGTCGCACGTACACGCGGGCAATCTGGTGCTGGTCGCGATGGCGCCACTGACCAATCTGGCGCTGGCGCTGCGCCTCGATCCGACTCTGCCGCAACGCGTGGCCAAACTGGTGATCATGGGTGGTGCGGTGACCGGCCGCGGCAACTACGAGACCGTGCCCGCCGAGTTCAACATCGGTTTCGATCCGGAAGCCGCGCATGTGGTGTTTTCCACCTGGCCACATTTCGTGCTGGTTGACTGGGAAGCGACGGTGCAGCATGGCATCGAGTTCGCACGCATCGAAGCGCTGCTCGCCGCCAGCGATCCGCGCGCGCAGTTCTATCGTGCGATCTCGCAGAAAACCCGCGACTGGACGCGCGCGGGCGGGCGTCCGAAATTGCTGATTGCGGATGCTCTGGCGATGGCCGTCGCGCTCGATCCCGACATCGTCACGCGCGCCAAGGAACGTCGTGTTGCGGTCGAAATCAACGGTGCGCTCACGCGCGGCGCGACCGTGGTCGATTGGGACAGCCGTCTGGGTCGGCCGGCCAACGCGCAGATCGTGCTCGAAGTCGATCAGTCGCGCTTTGAATCCCTGATCGCGTCCGCACTCGGCGCCGGCTGAGGCGGCGCGTTCGTTTCCAGCGTATTGCGCAACCATACATCGCGCTGCGGAAACGCGATCTCGATGTCGTGCTCGCGGAACACCTCGGCGATGCGCATCTGCAGTTCGGTGCGCACGAGGTTGCGCTGGTTGATCTCGGCGACGAAGAAACGCAATTCGAAATCCTGCGTACTGTCGCCGAAGCCCATCATCCAGGCCAACGGTGCCGGATCCTTGAGTACGAGTTCGTGCGCGGCGGCGGTTTCGAGCAACAGCTTCTGTGCGAGCCGCGGATCGTTGCGATAGGCGACGCCGACCTTGATCACGACGCGCGTGGTCGTATCGGACAGCGTCCAGTTGACCAGCCGGTCGGTGATGAAACTCTTGTTTGGCACGATCACTTCCTTGTTGTCCCAGTCGACGATCGTGGTCGCGCGCGTGCGGATGCGCGCGACCGTGCCTTCGACGTCGCCGATCGTGACGATGTCGCCGACGCGCACCGGGCGCTCGAACAGCACGATCAGACCAGAAACGAAGTTGGCAAAAATTTCCTGCAGACCGAAACCCAGACCAACGGTGAGGCCGGCGGCGAGCCATTGCAGGTTCGACCAGCGCACGCCGAGCAGACCGACGCCGACGAGGACGCCGATCAGCACGATCAGATAACGCACGATGCTGGTGATCGCATAGCGCGTCGGCGCGTCGATCTGCAGCCGGCGCAACACGCCGATTTCCAGCAGGCCGGGCAGGTTGCGCGTGGCGATGAAAGTCATCGCGATAATCAGCAGCGACTCGAACACCGAGCGCACGGTGACGTCGAATGCGATCTGTTTGCCGTCCGTGTCCGCGTAGGTGGATTTCCACACCGCGATCTTGTCGAGGAAGGACAGCGCCGGTGCGATGTCGGACCAGATCAGCAGCAAGGCCGCGCCGAGCAGAAGAACGATCGCCAGACGCAGCACGCGCCGCGTTTGCGCGCCGAGGTCGGACACGGCCAGTTCTTCCGCTTCCACTTCGGGCAGCGCTTCGCCGCCCGTATCCTCGCTGCGCGATTCGATTTCGGCTGCGCGCTTTTCCTCCAGCCGCTTGAGCGCCAGACGGCGCTCGCCGAGCATCAGCCAGCGCACCGCCATGCCGTGCAGCACGCCGGCGCCAAGCACCGCAATCAGCGACGCCAGCGCGTGCTCGGCCAGCGTGACCGCGGTAAAGAAATAACCGATCGCCGCGAGTACGGCGATGGCGAGGAAAAATCCGCCGACACCGACGCGCGCGATCTGCCGCGCACGTACCGGTTCGTTGTCGATCTTGCCGCGCTGGGTCCACACAGCACCCGGGCGCAACAGACGCCATGCGATCGCGGCTACCGCGAGCGCGCCCAGGATGAACAGCGC
>NZ_DATBQK010000015.1:0-27613 GCF_036560865.1 Rudaea sp. | reverse complement strand
CCAACGCGCTGGGCCAAGTCATTGGTGAAGACGTCCTGCGCGCGCTGCCGCGTCCGTATTGTTCGGAATTCTGTACCTTGCTGGCGCCGTGGCTGGCGGAAGTCACGCGCACACTGGAGCGTGGCAGCGCTTTCTTGATCGACTACGGCTACGCGCACGGCGGGTACTACCATGCGCAACGTAGCGCCGGCACCTTGCGTTGTCACTATCGCCATCGCGCACACGACGATCCGTTGATCCTGCCCGGCGTACAGGACATTACCGCATGGGTCGACTTCGATGCGCTGACGCGCGCGGGCACGGCGGTGGGCCTTGCGGTCGCCGCGCACAGCACGCAGGCGGAATTCCTGATCGCGCACGGTCTCGATGAAGTGTTCGCGCAAGCCCATGCGCAAGTATCCGACGAAGCCGCGCGCTATGCGCTCGCGCAGCAGGTCAAACGGCTGACACTGCCGACCGAAATGGGCGAGCGGTTTCGGGTGATGCAGTTACGACGCTGACTTTGGAGTAAGCGCCGCAATCGCGTTTACGCGCGCCGCACGCATGGCTTCACCGACCGCTGGCCCTTGCAAACCTCGGTCGACAAACGGCTGCGCGCCGACTTCCGCAGCGGCGGCAAACGCCGCGCGCAGAAATTGCGCTTGCGGATACGCCGACTCTTCGAGGCCCAGACGTCCGCGCTTGTCCGCTTCGCAGGCCAGCAGGAAGGGCTCGATGCGGTCTGGACGGCGGAAGGCGTCGAGTTGCTCGAAGATGCCGAGCACGGTTGCCGGGCGCAATTCCAGTGCCGTATGCGTGAGCAGATGCAGCTTGCACACCAGTTGCGCCAGCGCGGCGTATTCGGAGGGTACTTTCAGCCTTGCACACAAGGCGGCAATCGGTGCGATGCCGCTATGCTCATGGCCGTGATGACGCGGCAACTGATCCTTGGGCGTCAGCGCCTTGCCGAGGTCGTGCACGAGCGCACACCAGCCGATCAGCGCATCGCCTGGAGCGAGGCGTGCGGCCATGTCGACCACCAGTTCGGTATGTATGCCGCTGTCGATTTCAGGATGGAATTCCGCGCGCTGCGGCACGCCGTAGAGCGCGTCAATTTCGGGAAAGAGTCTGGCCAGCGCCTGGCAGTCGCGCAGAGCGCGCAAAAATGCGCTCGGCGTCGATTCGGTCAGCGCTTTCTGTGTTTCGGCCCAGACGCGTTCGGGCACCAGATGATCCACTTCGCCGCTGCTCACCATCTGCCGCATCAGCGCCAGCGTTTCGTCCGCGATGCGAAATCCACGCGCGGCGAAACGCGCCGCGAAGCGTGCGACGCGCAGTACGCGCACCGGGTCCTCGGCAAACGCAGGCGAGACATGGCGCAGCAGTTTCGCGTCGAGATCGCGCGCGCCGCCGAAGGGATCGATCAACGCGCCGTTTTCGTCTTCGGCGATTGCATTGATGGTCAGGTCGCGCCGGCGCAGATCGTCTTCCAGCGTCACGCTCGCGTCAGTGTCAAACGCGAAGCCGTGGTAACCGCGTCCGGTCTTGCGCTCGGTGCGCGCGAGCGCGTATTCCTCGCCGGTTTGCGGGTGCAGGAACACGGGAAAATCCTTGCCCACCGGTTTGTAGCCCGCGCGCAGCAAGTCCTCGGGTTGCGCACCGACAACGACCCAGTCGCGGTCCTTCACCGCGATGCCAAGCAAGCGGTCGCGCACCGCGCCGCCGACGAGATAGGTTTTCATCGGCGCATTATGCGGGAAGACGCGAAACGGGGAGATGGGGAGATGGGGAGATGGGGAGATGGGGAGACGGGAGACGGGAGACGGGAGACGGAAAAACCTGCTCTTCGTCTGTCCGTCTTCCCGTCTATCCGTCTACCCGCGCTTCTGCGAGACAGCCGCCGTCGAAGGCGCTGCCTCTTTCGCCGCCGGACACGCAACCGCCCGGCGCATGACCTTGTCGCCGGGTGGGTCGTAGGCCTGGCCGATGCGCGGCAGGCGCGACGACAGCGTCTGCACCGCGCCATGCAGGCGCCAGTCGTAGATCACGCTGAATGCGAGCACTCGCGAAACGTATTCACGCGTTTCCTTGTAGGGAATCGTTTCGATGAAGAAATCCGGATCGAGCGAATCGCGCGCATCGACCCAGCGCGTGACCGGATCGGGGCCCGCGTTGTAGGCCGCGCTCGCCAGCCACGGACTGCCGTCGTAGCGTGCGGCCATCTGGCCGAGATAAAGCGTGCCGAGCTGGATATTGAGGTCCGGATCGAGCAGATCGGCCGCGCCGCTGTAGGACAATTGCCGCTCGCGCGCGAGCCGCGCCGCGGTGCCGGGCAGCAGCTGCATGAGACCGTAGGCATTGGCGGCGGATTTCGCATCCGTGGTCCACGCGCTTTCGGCACGGATGATCGCGTAGGCCCAGGCTGGATCGACGCCGCCGGCGCGCGCGTCGCGCAGAATCTGCTCGCGCCGTACGAGCGGGAAGCGCAGAGTATACAAACGCAGGTCCTCGCCCCGGTTGAACGCATACACCGCACGGTCAATCCAGCCGGCGCGCTCGGCCAGCGCGATCGCCTGACGGCGCTGCTCGGCGCTCAGGCTCTGCATGGCGAAATCCCACTCGCGCCGCGCCTCGGTGAGGCGGTCGATCGCGAAGAACTCGAACGCGCGCGAGAGATTGGGATCCTTGTGCAACGCGTCCTCGGCAGTTTTGTCCTCGACCAACTCAGTGGCGCAGATCGTGTACGCCGCGCCGATCTGGTCCGCAGCGAGGAAGCCGTAGAAATTCGCTTCGCTCGCCAGCGCGCGGAACAGCGCCGTCGCCTCGTCGCCGCGGCCGAGTTTGGCCAGCATGCGCGCGCGCAGATAGCGCCAGCGCGCATCGTTGCGCTGCACTTCGGGCATGATTTCGAGCGCCGCCAGCGTGGCCTTGAAATCGCCCGTTGCGAGTGCCGAACGCACGCGCCATTCCCGCGTTGTATCGTCGGCAAGATCGGCAGGCAGCGCCGTCAGGCGCGAGAGCGCATCGGGCGAGTAGCTGGTGGCGCGATACAGCGCGATCGCACGCAGCGCACGGCCGCGCTGCGCCGCATCGAAATGGAATTGCGTACTCAGCCGGCTCCACTGAGCGTCGGCGTCATCGGCGTCGTGCCGCGCGAGACGTTCGATCGCGAGCGTGATTGCCGTGCGCGAACGCGGCGCATCGGGCCAGCCACTCGCGTGCTTCAGCGCGACGGCGGGATCGTGCAGCGCCAGCGCGGTATGTTCGGCGGCTTCGCGTTCGGCGCCATCGAGCAGCGGCGCGAGCGCGGCGATTACGCCCGCATTGAACGCCTTCGCCGAAGCCAGTTCGATGCGCTGCCAGACCAGCGCGCTGGTCAGCTTGCCCTGATCCTGTGCCCAGCGCGCCGCCGCATCGCAGGCGGCGGGCAGCGCATTGGCACTGAGCCAGAGCGGCTCGACGTCCTTTTCGAAATCCAGTTTTTCGCCGAGCGCAAGGTGCGCCTGCAGCGCATCGCAGCGCAGCTCGCGGCTATGCGTCGTGTCGTCGTACAGCGCAAGATAGTTCTTCCAGTCCTCGCGCTTGGCGAGTTCGAGCAGAAACGCTTCGCGCAAGGTCGCCGCCGGCAGCGAATCCGGCCAGGCCTTGAGAAACGCGTCGGCTTCCTCGCGCGTCAACTGCGCGATGCGCCGCTGCATCGAGGCGAGGCCGAGATACGGATACAGCGGATAGCTTTCCAGTCCCGCCGCGAGCCTGGCCCAGGACTCGGTCGGATCGCGCTTGGCCATTTCCCAGACTGCGGGAAACTGGTCGCGTTGGCGTGCAAGTTCGCCGTCGTCGGTGGCGGCTTGCACTGCGGGAGCAGCGAAGGCGAGCAGCAAGGCGACGAAGAAAAGCAGGGAAGAATGGCGGGGCATGGTTCGCAGAACGATCAACGGCATGACAAGTGTACCGATTCCTTCATGGCGTGCTTGGTGTCGCTGTCAGCAATTCGTGCATTTTCAGATACACGCCGTTGGTCCAGCCAAAACCAATCACATTGTCCTTGTAGCCGGCCTTGATCTGCACCTTCGCGTCGCCGCTGACCATGTTGTACTTCTCGCGGATCGTACCGTCGTCGGCGAAGCCGCGGTCGATCGTCGCGCTGAATTTTTGCGCGAGACGCCGCGCATCGTCGTGGAATCCGTAGGCGTCGAGGCCGGCGACCGCGAGCCAGTTGGTCGGCGCCCAGCCGAACGGCTCATCCCATTGCACGCCGGAGTTGGTGGTACTCATCGACAGGCCGCCCTTGCGCTCGAACAGCGCAATTTTCTGACGTAGCGCTGTCGCCTGTTCGCGGTTGGCGACGCCGGCCCACAGCGGATAGAACGCGGTGACGTAGGCGTAGCTCGACGCCTTGCCGGTCTGTTCGTCGAAATCGGCGTAGGTGCCCTGATCGGGCTGCCACAGATATTTGTCGATCGCCGCGTGGCGCGCATTCGCCGCCGCCTCCCAGCGCTTCGCATCCTCGCCCAGACCGAGCCTTGTCGCGAAATCGCGCAGATCCTGTTCGTAGCGGAACAACAGGCTGTTCAGACACACCGGCGCGTAGTGGTGGGTCGAACCGGCAAACGGACCGAAGCGGAAGGTCACATCGAAACCGGACTCGCGCATTGCGCGATCGCCGAGATAAAAATCGGCGCTCAGTCGATAACCGTCGAGCCACGCATCGGCGCAGACTTTCGAGCTGCGCACATCGCAACTCGTCTGCTTGAGCCGCGTCGCTTCCACCGCATCGGGCTTGGCGGATGCCTTGATCAAATAACCGGGATCGTCCTGCGGATGCGCGCGCAGCCAGCGGATCACGTCGCGCAGATATTTCGCATCGCGCATTTCCGGCACCGGGCCGCTGCCATAGTCGAAGTAGCGTGCGAGGCCGGTGTCGCCCAACTGGTGTTGCCTGCTGGTCCAGATATCGTGGTCGCGCACGGCGAGCGGATAGGCGCGTTTGAGCCAGGCCTGTGCATCATCCTTGTTGCGAAAACTTGCCGGGTCGGCGAGCACGGCACGGATCATCGAACTCAAAAACGGCGGCTGCGAACGGGTCAGGTAATATGTGCGATTGGCATTGAGCACCGCGCCGTAGTGCTCGACTTCGAACAGCTGATTCTCGACCATGCCTCGCGCCAGATCGTTGTGATGATCCGCCAGCAGACCCAGCACGATGAAATAGCTGTCCCAGCCGTACATCTCGTTGAAAAACCCACCGGGTACGACGTAGGGATTGGGCAGGTAGAGCACGCCTTGCGCGGGCAATTCCTGCGGCGGCAGATCGCCGATCCGCGCGATCGTGCGCGGCAGCGCGCGCACATCGACCCCGCAACGCTGCTTGAGCGCGGCGAGATCGGCTGCGATCGCCATGTCCGCCGGCACATACAGGACCGGATGCGTGGCGACCTTGCTGTCGGCGAGCGCGCTGCAGTCCCCGAGCGCGCGCGTCAGCGTGGGCCAGGCCTGATGGATATAGGCCAGGGTTTTTGCCGGGTCGGGTTGCGCTGCTGCAGCAGGCGCGGGTGCGCAGATCGCCGCGGCAAAACAGCAGCCGGCAAGGCCGGCACGCGCGAGCGCCTGCGACGCGATGGCGAAAATACATTTGCTGTTCACGCTTTGTGCCCTCGATCGACGATGTTCAATCCTGCGACCTACGCGCTCAGCCGCAGCGGTTCGGGCAGACGAATCGTCGCGGCCAGCGGCAGGTGATCGGATACCGGATGCGGCAAAGTAAACAATTGCTCAATTTCCATTTTTTCGGAAACGAGGATATGGTCGATCGCGCGGCGCGGACGCCAGCTCGGAAACGTCGCCGGCGGCACGCCGTGGGCCGGGGTCAGGCCGGTGCGACGCAGCAGGCCGACCAGTTCGGGCGAATCCAGCGCGCAGTTCAGGTCGCCCATCAGCACGGCCAGCGGCTGGCGGCCGATCAGATCGGCGATGAAGCCGAACTGGCGCATGCGCGCGACCGGCCCCAGCGAAAGATGCGCGACGACGACGACCAGCTCGCCCGCGGCGGTCGGAAATTTCGCCCACAGCGCGCCGCGGCCCGGGATGCGGCCGGGCAGCGGGTAGTCGCGCACTTCGAGCGGCTTGATCCGCGTCAGCAGGCCGTTGCTCGATGCGGCGAACTGCGCGATCTTGCGGTTAGGCTGATGGCTCCAGTACGGAAAACCGGCCGCTTCGGCCAGGTACTGGGTCTGGTTGAGAAAGCCAGAGCGCAGGGAACCGGCGTCGGCTTCCTGCAGGCCGACGATATCGTAGTCGGCGAGCAGTTCGGCGAAACGATCCAGATTGCCGCGCTTGCTGCGCGCCGGCAGCACCTGTTTCCAGCTCTCGGTGACGTAGTGGCGGTAGCGGCGCACGCTGCCGCCGGCGAGGATATTGCAACTGAGCAGACGCAAGCGCTGGGGTGCGGCTTTCGCCTCGGTGGTTTGGTTACGCGGTGCGGACACCCTGCGAGCCTACGGCGCGTGCGCGACGACCGCAAGCGGGAAGATAGCTCAGCGCGGCAGGGTCAGTGCGGTGTCTTGTGCGGGGCGGCCTTGGCCTGTGCCTCTTCCTGCTTGACCAGATACAGCGCGATCTCGACGATTTCCTTCGGCCCGATCTTGCGCTCGGTGTTCATCTCGACGCGGTACTTGCCATTGACGACCAAGGTCGGCGTCGAGCCCACCCCATACGCGCGCACGAGTTGATCGCCGCGCGCCATCTCGCTGTCGATCACAAACGAATTCGCGGTCGAAATAAACGTGGACGGATTCACGCCGTACTTCGCATAGAAGCTGGTGGCGAGCAGATCGAGTGAGAACAGCGGCAGGTGATCGCGATGCAGGGCGTCGAACAGCGCCTGGTGCGTCTTGTCGAGCACGCCCATCGTGCGCGCGGTGTAGAACGCACGCGCAAACGGTTCCCATTGCGCGTTGAACACCGCAGGGATCGTGACGAACTGCGCGTCCTTCGGCAGTCTGGCCTTGAGTGCCTCCACGTCAGGCTGGAAGTGAGCGCAATGCGGGCACGCATACGAGAACACTTCGACCACTTCGATCTTGTCGCCGGTCGAGGTCGGCTGCGGCGGATCGATCGGGAAATAATCCGTACCCGACTGCCAGGCGCGCGCCGCAGGCGCCGCCGTGGCGGCGTTCTGGTCGGCATGGCAGGCAGACACGACAAACAGGGCGACGAGCAGAATGGCGAAACGTTTGAACATGGGTGTTCCCGGGTCGGTGATATCTGGATCGGCGATGTTGGCCGGTTTATTTGGCCGTGGATTCCCGCTGGATCAGGTATTGCACCAGAGGAACCACCTTGTCTTCGCCGCCGGCGGACGAAAGCGTCAGCCGATATTTGCCGGCGACAACGATCGTCGGCGTCGAGTCCGTACTGGTCGCCTTGAGGTACGCGTCGGCGCGTTTCATCTTGGCGTTGATCGCGAACGAATTCGCGGTGGCGACGAAATCCTCAGGCTTCACGCCGTATTGCGCGTAGAACTTGGTCGCTGCGTCTTCGATGCTCGGCTGCGGCTTCTTCAGTGTGCGGCCGTCGTCGTTCATCGTTGCCAGCGTGCGGTCTTTCCAGACTGCATCGAACATCGCGTCGTGCGACTTCTCCGCGATACCGAGCGCCTGCGCGGTGTAGTAAGCGCGCTGGAACATCGGCCAGTCCTCATTCGCATTGAACGATGCCGGCACGTAGGTCATCACCGCATTCGGCGGCAGACTCTTCTTCAGCTTGTCGATCGTCTTGTAGGCGATATTGCAGGCCGGACAACCGTAGGAGAACACCTCGGTGACTTCGATCTTGCCGACCGAATCGGTCGGCACCGGAGGGTCGATCGCGAAGTACTGCGTGCCTTCCTTCCATGGCACGCTGACGCTGTCGGCGGCGTGGGCGGCGGAGGTCATGGCGAAGGCACCGAGCAGAACAAGACTACGAACAAACATGCAATTTCCTCAATGGTCAGCGCGAAACCGCACGTCGCGCAAGCGACCGGCACGGCGCAGACAAAGACGCGCAACGGCGCGGAAAGTTTCCTTGCCCGTCATTCCGACATGGATTGCCGGAATCCAGTCCGCAGGGAAGCGACGAACAACTGCTGCGATCCGGACGACTGCCATCCGCGGCTTCTGGATCCCGGCATTCCCTGCCGGGATGACTTGAGCATGGTCGCTCAAGTCACTTCGCAACCGTGCTGGTTTTCGCGCTGGCCGAATGCAGGCCCTCGACATAGCTGGCGAGCGCGCCGATCTCGTTGTCGTTGAGCGATTTGGCCACCGCCACCATGATCTTGGCGCGGTCGTCGTCGGAGTAGCCTTTGCCGTCGCGGAATTCCTTGAGTTTCGCGGCGACGTAGTCGGCATACTGACCGGCCAGTTGCGGATAACCCGCACCCGGGTTGCCGCGCCCGTCCGGACCGTGGCAGGCCATGCACGCGGGGACGCTGTCCTTGCCGTCGCCGCCGCGGAAATACGACTGTCCGAGCGCGACCAGCTTGCTGTCGGCGACGCCCGGCAGCGAGGTCTTGCTCGCGAAATAGGCGCCGATATCGTGCATGTCCTGCACGCTCAAGTTGGCGATGAAACCCATCATCACCGGATTGGAGCGCTTGCCGCTCTTGAACAGTTCGACCTGGCGCACGATGTAGTCCTCGTGCTGGCCGGCGAGCTTGGGGTACTGCGACATGGTCGGATTGCCGTCGACGCCGTGGCAGGCGCCGCAGGTCGCGGCCTTGGCCTGGCCGGCGGTCGCGTCGCCGGGCTTGACGTCCGCAGGCGCATCCGCGGCGCGCGCGCAACCGAGGCCGAGCAGGCCGGCGCCGGTCAGGGCGGCGAAAGCCATCACATGCCGAAAGCTCATACACATCACTCCGAAGACCGTTACGCGGGAATTGCCGGTTTGGCGCGCGGTGTGCAGCGCGGACGCAGGCGCAAAATTATCCCAGTCGCATGCGGGACGGTCAAACTTATTCAAGAACGGCTACGATGCGCGGATGAAAACCAACCCGTTCCGCAGCGCGCAATTCGTGCTCAGCGCCGCCGAAGTCCGCCAATTGCCTGCCGACAGCGGTGCGGAAATCGCGTTTGCCGGGCGCTCGAACGCCGGCAAATCCAGTGCCCTGAACGCGATCTGCGACCAGTCGGGCCTCGCGCGCACCTCGAAAACGCCCGGGCGCACGCAGTTGCTCAACGTGTTCGTCCTCGATGAGGGCCGGCGCCTGATCGATCTGCCCGGCTACGGCTACGCCAAGGTGCCCGAGGCGGTGCGCGAGCGCTGGCGCGCGGCGATCGATGCGTATCTGCGCCAGCGCGATTCGCTGCGCGCGGTGGTCCTGATCATGGATTCGCGCCATCCGCTCAAGGAATTCGACCTGCAGATGCTCGCCTACTGCCGCGATATCGGCTTGGGCTGTCACGTGTTGTTGACCAAGGCCGACAAGCTCTCGCGCGGCGAAGCGGCGGGTACTCTGGCGCTGGTGCGCAAGGAAATCGCGGCACTGGGTTCGAACGCCAGCGTGCAATTGTTCTCGGTACCGGCGAAAACCGGGCTTGACGAAGCGCGGGCGACGCTGATCGGTTTGCTGTCCCAACCCTGACACGCGCGCATGGCTTGCAGCGGCCGCGGTTGTGCCGATGCCGGCCTTTTGATTCACTCGTCTCGCCCCCAACTGCTACTGCGATCGTCCCGATCGCTTTCTTTTCAAACGAGATTCAAATGTCCGGACCCAGCGCAGTCAAGGAAACGCCGATCGAGCGCCGCGAAGAGCTCGTCGAATTTCTGGCGTCCGGCGCGCGTACTACGGACCAGTGGAAAATCGGTACCGAGCACGAGAAGTTCGGCTTCCGCCTCGATGATTTGCGGCCGCCTACATACGAAGGACCACGTGGTATCGGCGTGCTGCTCAAGGGCCTGACCCGATTCGGCTGGGCGCCGGTCGAGGAAGAGGGCAAGATCATCGCGCTCGCGCGCGGCGACGGTTCGATTACGCTCGAACCGGCCGGTCAGCTCGAATTGTCCGGCGGTCAGGTCGACACGATCCACGCCACCTGCACCGAAGTCACCACGCATCTGCGCGAAGTCAAAACCGTCGCCGACGAATTGCAACTCGGCTTTCTCGGCATGGGCTTCCAGCCGAAATGGAAGCGCGACGAGATGCCGTGGATGCCCAAGGGCCGCTACGCGATCATGCATCGCTACATGCCGCTGGTCGGTTCGCTCGGCCTCGACATGATGACGCGCACCTGCACCGTGCAGGTCAATCTCGACTTCGCCAGCGAGGCGGACATGGTGAAGAAATTCCGCGTCTCGCTCGCGCTGCAACCGATCGCGACCGCGCTGTTCGCCGATTCGCCGTTCACCGAAGGCCAGCCGAACGGCTACCTGAGTTATCGCTCGCATATCTGGACCGATACCGATCCGGATCGCACCGGCATGCTCGACTTCGTGTTCGAGGACGGCTTCGGTTTCGAGCGCTACGTCGACTACCTGCTCGATGTGCCGATGTATTTCAGCTATCGCGACGGCAAATACATCGACCTCGCCGGTCAATCGTTCAAGGATTTCCTCGCCGGCAAATTGCCCGGGCTGCCCGGCGCGAAACCGACCATGAAGGATTGGGCCGACCACATGACCACGGCCTTCCCCGAAGTGCGTCTGAAAAAATATCTGGAGATGCGCGGCGCCGACGGCGGCCCGTGGAATCGCCTGTGCGCCTTGCCCGCGTTCTGGGTCGGCTTGCTCTACGATCAGACCGCGCTCGACGCCGCGTGGGATCTGGTCAAGGATTTTTCCATGGCCGAACGCAATGCCTTGCGCGACGGCGTACCCAAATACGCACTCAAACTGCCGTTCCGCAACGGCACGGTGCGCGACCTCGCCGAGCGCGCGCTGGAAATCGCCGGCCATGGTCTCGCGCGTCGCACGCGCCTCAACCGCACCGGCGCCAACGAAGCGGTTTTCCTCGAACCGCTGATCGAATTCGCCGACGCCAATCAGACGCCGGCCGAGCGCAAGCTCGAATTGTTCCACGGCAAGTGGAACGGCAGTGTAGATCCGGTGTTCCGCGAGTTTGCGTACTGACCCACGCGGTTATTTTTGCGCGAGCAGTTTGATCTTCTCGAAGCGCGCGGCGCGGCGGTCGAAGCTGACGGTATGCTCGCAGTCCATCGACACATTGATCAGCGCGATCAATGCATCGGAAAAATCGATGCCGTGGCGATACGCATCCAGTGCGCGCCAGTTCAGATCGGGTGATTCAAGGCGAATGCGATCGATCTCGAACAAGCGCTGCAAAGTCGCCGCAATTTGTTCGCGCGTATAGCCGTAGCCGCTCTCCAGAACCCAGACCAGTTCGCACAGTACGACGCGATTGACGAAGCCGGGCGTGGCCTTGCTGAGCACACGCTCGACGAAATGCGTCGCCGCGCGCGCCTGTGCGGGTTCGTCCTGCACGATGTAACGGACGAGGATATTCGTGTCGATGCCGATCATCTGCGTCTCGGAGCGTTTTCGGTTGAAATGGTTACAACTGCGACTTTGCCTTTGAGTCCCTCTCCCCTTGCGGGAGAGGGGTTGGGGAGAGGGGTTGCGTCCGCGCAAGCGGGCGCCTTCGGCGCCATCCCCTCTCCCGGCACGCTGCGCGTGCCGACCTCCCCCGCAAGGGGGGAGGAAAAAAGCAGGTCGTGCCATAGGTAAGCACTTGAGTCAAAAACGTACTTGCGGTTATCTCGGAGCACGAGGGTCAAACAGCGGACCGTCGCGCTGGTTATTGGCGTGCTGCGCGCTTGCGGATAGCAGCATCCATCGCGGAGAGAGACAGAGGCTTCGCCGGCTTGGGCAGGAAGCCCTTCAGGTCCGTCACCTTGCGCGTGGCCGCGCGCAACTCGACCGTATTTTCGCGAACCGTGAATTCGATCCGGTCGCCGGGCTGCAGATCGAGATAGTCCCGGATTTCCTTCGGAATCGTGGTCTGGCCCTTGCTGGTCAAGGTTGCAGTGCTCATGTCAATCCTTACTTGAAGTAAGCTTCCTTACTTTACCACAATTCGTAATCTGCGTCACGCAACTCGACAACGACCACATGCGCGCCCGGCATCGCCTTGGCCTCGCCTCCCGACTACCTCTGCGACATTTCGACCTTTATGCCTGTCGCACGCATCTCGCATCGACCGGCGCTCCTAACTATTGCGCCGAAGCCATTTTGGCTATCTACGGCAAAGGTCACGATTGGGAATGGAGCCTTCTTTTGCTCTTCGAGCGAAGCGTCTATTGCGTTCTTCATCATCTGAGTTTCAAAAGCAAGCTTGGACGTAGCAGCGTCCTGGTTCATTGAATAAACTTTATGCAAGAGGGACGCGAGTTCGTCAGCCTCTTGGCTCAAGTATTTTGTGACTTCCTCACCGGCAAGAAACTTCTCGCTTGAAAATTTTGCGGTGGCTGGCGACTTAAGATGCTCCTTAACGGACTCTTCGCATTGCGCAAGATCGCCGCCATGACAACTGGCAAGCATGATGCCAAATAGAAAAATGGTTGCCGGTTTCAATCCGTGCAACAAATCCATTGTGGAATGCTCCTCGGGACAGAAGGGATAGAAGTGATTGTAGATGAAACTGATCCGGGGTTTCTTAAGGTAAATCCCTCTCATCTGCCTTGGTTTGTGAGCTCACCGATTGCGACTATTTCTGCGTGCCCGGTTTTGCCGCCTTCAACCCGCGCTCGATCAGCAGCGGCTCGACGCTTGGGTCGCGGCCGCGGAACTCTCGATAGGCGACATCGGTTTCTTCGCTGTTGCCGCGCGACAGCACCATGTCGCGGAAGCGCTGGCCGTTTTCGCGGGTCATGCCGCCGTGTTCCTTGAACCAGTAGAACGCGTCGTCGCGCAGCACGGCGGTCCACAGGTAGGCGTAGTAACCCGCGGCGTAGCCGCTGCCCCAGATGTGGGCGAAGTAGCTTGAGCGATAGCGCGGCGGCACGAGCGCATAGTTGATGTGATAGCGCTTGAGTGCGGCGCGCTCGAAGGCGTCGACATCGTCGCGCTGGGTCATGCTTCGCGGCAGCGTGTGCCAGGCCATGTCGAGCAGCGCCGCGCCGAGATATTCGGTCGTCGCGAAACCCTGGCCGTAGGTGCCGGCGGCCTTGATCTTGGCGAGGAGCGCGGCGGGCATCGGTTCGCCGGTCTTGTAGTGTTTGGCGTAGTTTGCGAACACAGTCGGCTCGTCGGCCCAGTGCTCATTGAACTGCGAGGGGAATTCGACGAAGTCGCGCGGCACGCTGGTGCCCGTGAGCAGCGGATATTTCACGTTCGAGAACATGCCATGCAGCGCGTGGCCGAACTCGTGGAACATCGTGATCACATCGTCGCGGCTGATCAGCGCGGGCTGGCCCGGCGCCGGTTTGGTGAAGTTGGCGACGTTGAACACGACCGGCTTGGTGCCGAGCAAGCCGGACTGGTCGACAAAGGTGCTCATCCATGCGCCGCCAGCCTTGTTGTCGCGCTTGAAATAGTCGGCATAGAACAGCGCCATCGAGGTGCCGTCCTTGTCGAATACCTCGAACACGCGCACGTCGGGCTGGTACACCGGAATGTCGTGGCGCTCCTTGAAGGTGATGCCGTAGAGCTTGTTCGCGGCGAAGAACACGCCGTTCTGCAACACGTTGTCGATCTGGAAATACTGCTTGATCTCGTTTTCGTCGAGCTGGTAGTTCGTCTTCTTGACCTGCTCGGAATAAAACTGCCAATCCCACGGCGCGAGCTTGACGTGATCCTTATCCGCCAGCTTCTGCATCGCCGCGGCTTCGCCCTTCGCCTTGTTCACGGCGGCGGGCACCATGTCGGTCATCAGCTTGATCGCGCGTGCCGGCGTTTTCGCCATCTGATCTTCGAGCACGTAGTCCGCATACGTCTTCGCACCGAACAACTTCGCGCGCTCCGAGCGCAGTTCGGCGATGCGCGAGATCGTCGTGCGCGTATCGTTGTCGTCGCCGTGCTCGGTACGGTTGATCGATGCCATGAACAGCTTTTCGCGCGTGGCGCGATTCCTGAGCGATTCTTGCGCCGGCTGCAAGGTCGTGTTCTGCAGCGCGATCAGCCATTTGCCGTCGAGCTTGCGCGCCTTGGCCGCTTCGGCGGCGGCGGCGATATCGGCGTCGCTCAAGCCCGCGAGCGCGTCGACGCTGTCGAATTCGAGCGCGCCGGCCTTGGTTCCGGCGAGCAGTTTCGTGCGGAACGTCGTGCCCAGCGACGACAGCTCCTTGTTGATTTCGCGCAGCTTCGTCTGATCGCTCGGCGACAGTTCGGCACCGGCGCGCACGAAGTTGCGATAGTAGCGCTCGACGAGGCGTTTCGACTCGGCATCGAGACCGAGCGTGTCGCGTTGTCCATACAGCGCCTTCACGCGTGCGAAAAGTTTGGGATTGAGAAAAATCGCGTCGCGGTGCGCGGCGATTTTCGGCGCTTCTTCCTTCTGCACGTTTTGCAGTACGTCGTTCGTATTCGACTGGCTCAGCGCGAAGAACACCTTGCCGACGCGGGCCAGCAGGGCACCCGTGCGCTCCATCGCGACGATCGTGTTGTCGAGAGTTGGTGCATCGGGGTTATTCGCGATCCGCTCGACCTCGACGATCTCCTGTTTCATGCCTTCTTCAATCGCAGGCTGGAAGTCCGCGTCCTTGATCTTGTCGAACGGCGGCGCCTGAAACGGCAGTGTGCTCGCCTTGAAGAAGGGATTCTCGGCAACCGCTGCCGCGACTTGCGCCTTGGGCGCATCGGCCTTCTTCGGCGTCGGTGCGCAGGCGGCTAGCGCGATGCCCATGACGGGGAACAAGATACGGGAACGAAACATGATGATGGTCTCTGGCAGATTGCGAAAAAACAAACCGCCGCTCAGAGCGACGGTTTGTCGGGACATGCAAGGCTTATTTCGACTTGCTGCTCTTCGGCTTCAAACCGCGCTCGATCAGTAGCGGCTCGACGCTCGGATCGCGGCCGCGGAAGGCACGGTACATCGCGTCCATTTCTTCGGTGCCGCCGCGCGAGAGCACCATGTCGCGAAAGCGCTGACCGTTTTCGCGGGTCATGCCACCGTGTTCCTTGAACCAGTAGAACGCGTCGTCACGCAGCACCGCGGTCCATAGATAGGCGTAATAACCGGCGGAATAGCCGCCACTCCAGATGTGCGCGAAATAACTCGTGCGATAGCGCGGCGGCACGAGCGGGTAATCGACGTGATAGCGCTTGAGTGCGGCGGCCTCGAATTTGTCCACGTCTTCCTTGGGCGCGTCAGCGGGCAGCGTGTGCCAGGCCTGATCGAGCAAGGCTGCGGCAATGTATTCGGTCGTCGCAAAACCCTCGCCGTAGGTGCCGGCGGCCTTGATCTTCGCGATCAGCGCGGCGGGCATCGGCGCGCCGGTCTTGTAGTGTTTGGCGTAGTTGGCGAACACGCTCGGTTCGTCGGCCCAGTGTTCGTTGAACTGCGACGGGAATTCGACGAAATCGCGCGGCGTGTTGGTGCCCGCCAACAGCGGATATTTCACGTTCGAGAACATGCCGTGCAGGGCATGGCCGAATTCGTGGAACATCGTGATCACATCGTCATGACTGATCAGCGCGGGCTGGCCCGCGGCCGGCTTGGTGAAATTGCAGACGTTGAAAGCAACCGGCTTGGTGCCGAGCAGGCCGGACTGGTCGACGAAGGTATCCATCCACGCGCCGCCGGCCTTGTTGTCGCGCTTGAAGTAGTCGGCGTAGAACAGCGCCATCGAGGTGCCGTCCTTGTCGAACACCTCGAACACGCGCACGTCGGGCTGGTACACCGGAATGTCGTGACGTTCCTTGAACGTGATGCCGTAAAGCTTGTTGGCGGCGAAGAACACGCCATCCTGCAGCACGCGATCGAGCAGGAAATACTGCTTGAGCTCGCTATCGTCGAGCTTGAATTCGTTCCGCTTCACCTGCTCGGAATAGAACTGCCAGTCCCACGGCGCGAGCTTGAAGCCGCTCTTCTGCTTGTTGACCAGAGCCTGCATCCCGGCTGCTTCGCGTTTGGCCTTGGCCACGGCCGCCGGCACCATGTCGGTCATCAGCTTGATCGCGCGCTCGGGTGTCTTCGCCATCTGGTCTTCAAGGCTGTAGGCGGCGTAGGTCGGGTAACCGAGCAGCTTGGCCTTCTGCGCACGCAACTGGGCGAGACGCTGGATTGTCGCGCGCGTGTCGTCCGCATCGCCGTGCTCGGCACGCTCGGTCGAGGCTTCGAACAATTTCTTGCGCGTGGCGCGGTCGGTCAGTGAAACCTGCGCAGGTTGCTGCGTGGTGTTTTGCAGCGCGACGACGTACTTGCCTTCGAGCTTGCGGCTCTTCGCCGCTTCGGTCGCGGCGGCGAGATCGCCTTCGCCGAATCCGGCCAGTTCGGCCTTGTCGTCGATCACCAGCGCGCCGGCTTTGGTCGCAGCCAGCAGCTTGTTCTGAAACGCAGTTTGCAGCGTCGACTCTTCCTTGTTCAATTCGCGCAGGGTCGACTGATCTGCCGCGGAGAGTTTCGCGCCGGCGCGCACGAACTTGAGGTAATAGCGCTCGGCGAGAAAACTCGACTCGGCGTCAAGGTGCGCGCGCTGGTCGTAGATAGTCTTCACGCGGGCAAACAACTTTGCGTTGAGATAGATCGCGTCGTCGTGCGCAGCGCGCTTGGGCGCTTCTTCTGCCTGGATCTTCTGCAGCGTGTCGTTGGTGTTCGCCTGCGCGATCGCATCGAACACCTTGGTCACACGCACGTACAGCGCACCGGCGCGCTCCATCGCCACGATCGTGTTGTCGAAGCTCGGCGCTGCGGTTTGATTGGCGATCTTCTCGGCTTCGGCGAGATGCTGCTTGATGCCTTCCTCGATCGCCGGCTGGTAGTCGGCATCGGTGATCTTGTCGAACGGCGGCGCCTGATATTGCAGCGTGCTCGCGCTGAAGAACGGATTTGCGGCGACTGGCGCCGTGGTGGCGGCGGGTTTCGCCGGCTCGGCTTTCTGTGGCGCTTGCGCGCAGGCGGCGAGAACGATGGTCATGGCGAGAAATAAAGGTCGGATGCGTAGCATGTAGGGAATTCCTCGGTCAGGGACTCGCTGGGAAAAATGGGCGGCGCGCAAGCCGCGCCAGCATGGGACGAACGATCACCATAGCGATGCTGCATTGCGTTGAGCATGTGCCGTTTGGCCTAGAGGGCGCGTGTCGCGGGTCAGGCTGCGTGGACGTCGCGCAAGGTCCAGTGCGCGCCGATCAGCAGGCCGAGGCGGTGCTTGAGCAGCGCATACGACAGCATGGTCGTCACCTGGGCGGTGGTGTGCAGATCGGATTGCCGGGCGACGACGCTGGCCTGTGGATCGCAGGCGCCGAGCGCGTCATCAACCGCATCCGGGTCGGGCTGCATCGCGCGCCAGCGCTGCATCAGCGACGGCGCGCGCAGCGCGGCCTGCAGTTCGCTGGCGAAACTTTCCGCGGAAGTGCCGTCGAACGACAGCGCCTGAATCTTGCCGCGCGCATGGGCGAGATCGGGAATGACCAGATAGAAACACTGATTGATGCCTGCCATCGGCAACTCCGCGCGTGGGTGGAATGGGCAGTTTACCAGTTTGATCAGTCGCGCCAGCGCCGGCAGCGCGCCCTGGCATGTGTCAGTCGGGCCCCGGCGCGTGAATCGAAAGCCAGTCGCATGCGGCATCGAGATGGGTTGCGAGTTCGCTGGCGTCTGCGCGCTCGGAATATGGCAGTACACCCAGGCACGGCGATCCCAGTCGCGCGCGCAACGTGGCCAGATTATCGTCGACGCGCAACATATCCGCATCGATGCAGTTGCCAACCCAACCCAGCAGTTCGCAGCCATCGGCCTGGATCGCGCGCGCGCTGAGCAACGCATGATTGAGGCAGCCCAGACGCAGGCCGACGACGAGAATCACCGGCACGCGCAGAACCTGCGCCAGTGCGCTTTGCATCAACACGGGCCCGAGCGGCGCCATCCAGCCGCCGACGCCCTCGACGACGGTAAATTGGGACATTGTGGACAATGCGTCGAATGCGGCGCCGATGCGCCCGATCTCGATTTCGATGCCGGCATCGGCGGCGGCCAGATGCGGTGCGATCGGGTCGGCAAACGCATAGGGGTTGACCAGCGCGTACTCGGGCGCGCCCGCGCTGTGCGCAATCAACAACTGCGCATCTGAATTGCGCAGACCCCGCGGCGTTATGGCGCAGCCACTGGCGACCGGTTTCATGCCGAGCGCGCGCACGCCGAGCGCATTCAACGCGGCCAGCAGCGATGCGGCGACCACGGTCTTGCCGACGCCGGTATCGGTGCCGGTGATGTAGACGCCGCGGTTCACGACGCGACCGCACCGGGTGCAAGCTCGGCAAACCGCCGGCCGTAGCCGCGTTTCAGCAGCCTCGCGATGGGAATGATCAAGAGATAAATCGCACCCGGCATTGAGGTGGTCCATGGCCTGTCTTCGAACGGCAGGAACAGAGCGAGCGCGATCGACAGGAAGGCGATCGCACAGAACCAACAGGTCAGGGCGAGACGCAATCGTGTCGCCAGCACTTCGGCGTCGTCGAGTCCGATCGTCGTGCGCAGTTTCAGCGCATGCCGATAGAGCAAAGCAAGGACGATCCAGATCGCCGCGTAACCAAGCCCGAAGACGACGAAAGCAGCGCGCAGCTCGAAATAACTGTGCAGGTCCACCGGCTGGTCCACGAGCCAGCCATTGCTGACCGAGGCGAACATGAGAGCGAACAACAGGCGCAAGGGATAGACATAGACCAGTACGAAGAATACAAGGATCAGGCTCAGCACTGTCGTGGTCGTATCGTCGATATCGTAGTGACGGCTCCAGTTGCGATGGCTCAACCAGATGCGTGCGATCAGGGCGAAGCAGGCCGCGAAGGTGGGCAGGCCGCGCAGCGCCTGCAACATCTCGGATACCGATTGCGGCATATGCCCGAACGAGATCACCACCAGCGTGACCGCAAACGCAAATGCGGCGTCGACAAAGCCTTCGAGCCGGGTCGGCTCATGGCGGCGGACGCGCATCGCACTGTCGAGCGTTGGTGGTTTCGGCATGGGTCGGGCGATCGATTCTCGAATTCCGACGCAGGATAGGTGCTGGCGTACCCAAAGCAAAGCCTTGCGCTGCGCTAGAATAGGCGCATTCAATCCGGAATCGAGCATGTTTACCGCCACTGCATTGCGCGCCACCGACAAGGCCGAGCAATACGCCGAGCTTGCCGAGCAGGCGCGCGGCCTGTTGCATGGCGAGCACGACCGCATCGCCAACGCGGCGAATCTTTCCGCGCTGGTCTACGGCGCGCTGCCCGAACTCAACTGGAGCGGATTCTATTTTTTCGACGGTACCGAACTGGTGGTCGGCCCGTTCCAGGGCAAACCGGCCTGCGTGCGCATCGCGCTCGGCAAGGGCGTCTGCGGCACCGCTGCGACGGAACGGCGCACCCAGGTCGTGCGCGATGTGAATGCATTCCCGGGTCATATCGCCTGCGATGCGGCATCGCGCTCGGAAATCGTCGTGCCGCTGTTTCAGGGTGATACGCTGCTCGGCGTGTTCGATGTGGACAGCCCGGTGCCCGAGCGCTTCGACGACGATGACCGCGCCGGCATGGAACAACTGGCAAAAATATACCTGGATTCGCTGCGCGGCGATCGCTAGCCGCCCTGGAGAGCAGATGGTGGACAAGACGACCACGGACAAAACCGGGGCGCAGAAAATCCGCAATGTCGGCCCGAAGTCGGCCGCGTGGCTGCGCCAGGTCGGCGTGCGCACGCAGGAAGATCTGGTGCGTCTCGGCGCGGTCGAAGCGTTCATGAAGGTCAAGCGCGCCGGCTTCCGGCCGAGTCTCAACCTGCTCTACGCGCTCGAGGGCGCGCTCGCCAATTGCCATTGGGCCGATCTGCCCGACGAGCGCAAGGCGGCGCTGCTGCTTGCGGCCGAATCCGCCGAGGCGGCCAATCCGATCAAGACGCGCTGGCAGAAGCAGGTCGAGCGCAGCGAGCACGGCGGCAATCTGCGCACGCACGATAGCCGCGACTCCGATGCGCCCGCGCCGGGGTCGCTCGACGATGTGGACGGCGGCGACGCGGGCGCTGCGGGCAAAGCGGGGAATCGTTTCGAGTAAGCCCGCGCAGCCGCGCGCGCCGCGCCCGGCGCGGTCTCAGGCGACTTCCGCCGCCTCGATAAAGCCCGGGTCCGACAGTTCGCGTTGCAACTGATCGCTGTCGAGCTCCTTCTCCCATTTCGACACGACGATCGTGGCAACGCCGTTGCCGATGAAGTTGGTCAGCGCGCGGCATTCGCTCATGAAGCGGTCGACGCCGAGGATCAGGGCCATGCCGGCGACCGGAATGCCCGGCACCACGGCCAGGGTCGCGGCGAGCGTGATGAAGCCCGCGCCGGTGACGCCCGATGCGCCCTTGCTGGTCAGCATCGCCACCGCAAGCAGGGACAGCTGCTGGCCGAGGCTGAGGTTGATATTCAGCGCCTGCGCAATGAACAGCGACGCCATCGTCATGTAGATATTGGTGCCGTCGAGATTGAACGAATATCCCGATGGCACGACCAGGCCGACCACGGATTTGGAGCAGCCGAGTTTCTCGAGCTTTTCCATCAACGGCACGAGTGCGCTTTCCGACGAACTGGTGCCGAGCACGGTCAGCAGTTCCATCTTGATGTAATTGATGAAGCGGAAAATGGAAAACCCGGTAAAGCGCGCGATCGTGCCGAGCACGATAATCACAAACAACGCCGCGGTCAGATAGAACGTGCCGACCAGGGCAGCCATGTTGGCGATGCTCTTGGGCCCGTATTTGCCGATCGTGAACGCCATCGCGCCGAATGCGCCGAGCGGCGCGACTTTCATCACCAGGTTGACCATGCCGAACAGCACTTTGGACGCCACTTCGAGAAAGGTGAAGACCGGTTTGCCCTTGTCGCCGAGGCGCGACAGCACGAAGCCGAACAGAATCGCGATCACCAGCACCTGCAGCAGGTCGCCATTGGCGGTGAAGGCGTCGACAAAAGTCTTCGGAACGATGTGCAGGATGAAATCGGTGGTGTTCTGCTCGCCGGCCTGCTTGGCGTAGGCGGCGACGGATTTCGCATCGAGGGTGGCGGGATCGACGTTGAAGCCTTTGCCCGGCTGCACGAGGTTCATCACGATCAGGCCGAGCGCGAGCGCGAAGGTCGAGACGATCTCGAAATAGAGCAGCGCCTTGCCGCCCACGCGGCCGACCTTTTTCATGTCGGCCATGCCGGCGATGCCGAGCACGACGGTGAGGAAGATCACCGGCGAAATCAGCATCTTCACCAGATTGATGAACAGATCGCCGAGCCACTTCATGCCGGCGCCGAGTTGCGGATTGAGCCAGCCCAGAAGGCCGCCGAGAATGATGCCGATCAGCACCCAGAAATACAGATGACGCGTCAAACCCTTCATGTCCCTCTCCCCGATGTTCAGCCGCCTCGGAATGAGCCGCTCTGGTTATTCCTGGCGTGAATCGAACCGGGCTAACTTAACTCGCGTCGTGCCCCTTCGAACATCAGCAACCATCGAGATCGTCGCGCAGTTCCTGCTGACGCGGCTCGAGTACGGTGCGATCGTCCTTGAACGCGTTGTGCAGTTTCTTGTCGACCGCGTCGAGCTCGCCGCGCAGGTAGGTGCAGGTCTGCGCGGGGCTTGCCGGCGAGCACGCATCGCGGACCTCGACATAATCCCCGGCCATCGCGTTGCGTCCGTTGGCGGGCGCGGGCGCCTTGCTCGATCCGCCACCCGGGCCGTAGACCTGGGCCAGGCTCTGCGGCGGATAGCCCAAGATGCCGGCCGGAACGAGCCGGCTCGGCGGCGAACCATTCTGGCTGACGTATTGCGTGCCGTCCTCCGCGCGCGTGCACATCCACAGTTGCGGCAACGGTTTGCGCGGCGGCGGCTCGGGTGGTGGCGGTGGGGCCGCGGGTGCGGCGGCGACCGGTGCTGCGGCGGGCGCGGCAGCGGGAGGTGGCGGTGGTGCGCCGACGTCGATCGCCGTCTCGTGGTCACCCTTGGCGCAGGCCTTGTCCTGGAAGGATATGTCGCCGTGCGCATTTGCGCATTTGTATACGATGCGTGCGCCGGCGTCGCGCGCGGCGAAAGCGGCTATCAGAACAGCGACAACGAGAAGGCGCGGCGGCATGGGGGCGATTCTACGCGCAGCGGCGGGCGCGTTGCATCTGTCGTCAATGATCGAATTCGGCATGAAAATAGCCATGATCCCTGCGCACGCGGATCGGCGCGGCGTACTGCTCGCTGAGCACCAGCGAACGCAGCATGTCGGCCTTCGTGCCGGCGGCGAACACGCGCCCGCCGCGCAGCAGGATCACATGCTCGATTTCGGGCAGGATTTCCTCCAGATGGTGGGTGACCAGGATCAGGGTCGTGCCCGCACGCGCCAGCTCACGCAGGCTTTCGAGCAGGGTGCGCTGGGCGACGAAATCCAGGCCCGTGGTCGGTTCGTCGAGCAGCAGCGCGCCCGGATCGTGCACCAGCGCACGCGCGATCAGCACGCGCCTCGCCTCGCCGGTCGACAGGGTAGAGAAGCGGCGCGCGGCCAGATGCACGGCGCCGAGACGTTCGAGTGCGCTGCGCGCGGCGGCGCGCATTTCCGCGCTGACCGCGTGATTGAACGACAGCACCTGACTGGCGAAGAAGCCCGAGATCACCGCATCGAGCGCATCGACCAGATCGTCACCGACCAGGCGCTGTTGCAGATCGCCGGAGACGATGCCGATCAGCCTGCGCAGCTCGAATACATCCCAGCGCTCGCGCCCAAGCAGGCGGATCGGCGCAGGACGCTCCGGCGCGTGCGCAAGCGGGTAGTCGTCGCGATGGATCATGCGCACCAGCGAGGATTTGCCCGAGCCATTCGGGCCGAGGATCGCCGTGTGCTGGCCCTGCTCGATGCGCAGCGACAGGCCGCAGAGGATTTCGTTGCCGCCACGCATGAGGCGCGCGTCATTGAGTTCGAGCAGGGGTACGCGTTCGGTGTTGATGGGGGTCATTGTTGCGTTGATGGATCAAACGAACGCGCATTGTATAGGCGTAGCAGCCCCCATCCGCCTTCGGCATCTTGTACTCGCCATGTCCATATGGCTCGCCCTGCGGGCAGCATTCGCTGGAAACATCGGCAATCCTGCCGATGTTTCCCCGCTGCGCAGGGGAAGGGAAACCGAAAGCATCGTGGACTGATTCCTTCCTCCGCTTGCGGGGGAAGGTGGCGGCAGCCGGAAGGGGGCGCTCGTCCTTGAAGATCAGCGCCGGCGTTCGATACCCACGGGCAGATTCGCAATGCGCCGATATTCGGCGTTGTCGAAACGGTCCGGATGCGCGAGCCAGTCCTCGATCATCGGCGCCGTGTCGTTGCCCCAGAACAGCTCGGCGCCGATGCGCAGCGTTGGCACGCCGAATACGCCGGCCGTGATCGCGCCTTCCGTGTTCGCGCGCAATGCGTTCTTGATATTTGCGTCATTTGTTGCATTTTCCACATTTTCAATGCCGAGCGTGCGACCGACCTCGGCAAGTTCAGTGGCATTTGCGCCGGCGTTGCCGTCGCGCCAGAGGTGATCGAAAATCGCCGCGATCGATTCCCAGCTCGTGCCGGCGGCGATGCACAGCCTCAGCGCGGTCATCGGGTTGAACGGATGCACGGGCGGGAAGCGCAGTGCGATGCCGGCCTGTTCGGCCTGCCATTGCACGAAGCGGTAGGTGAATTCGCGCCGCCCCGGGATTTCGGCGGGGCCCAGATTGCCCTGATGCTTGAGGACGGCACCGAACATGATCGGCACGGGCGTGATCTCAAACCGCTCGCGCCAGCCCAGCACCTTGCCCAGTTGCAGGTATGAGAACGGCGAAATGAAATCGAAGTACCAGTGGCCTGTCATCATCTGAAACTCGTATTACTCGTAAGGTCCGAGGAATCGCTCGCCATCGAAGTGAACGAGATGATCCGGAGCGTCGGCACACCAGACCTCGGACTCCCAAGCAATGTCGTTCAAATACTTGCTCATGACTTTGCGCGTGGGGAATGCGGTGACGAACACCAGCCCGAGGCGTACCGTGGAAAACAGACGCTTGAGTTCCTCGTGGCGCTTGGCATTGACGGGACCGTGGCTGGTGACGGCTTCGCAAAGCAGGATCCACCCTTTGGCGGTATCGTGAATCACGACATCTGGCATCTTGCCATGGCTGTCCAGTTCCGCGCCTAGTGCTGCAAGCGCGTTGTTATCCAGAAAGCCCCACTTGTCGCCTGTGTCTCCAGCGTAGATCAACGTGGATCCGGGTGCGAAACGCGGCGCGAATTCCTCAACGAGTTTGCGGATCAGGTCCGAATGCGGGCCGGGCGAAAGCTGGATCGTGAGCCCACCACCGATTTTCACCGGCACACTGGCTAGCTTGCGCGGCCTGGCATATTTCCTTGCAAGACTGCCATTGCGCTTGAGAAAGCCCGAAAGATTCTGCTTCCATTGCGCGCTGCCAAAGCTGTGGATCAAAGTCAGTGCTTCCGGACTAATTTGATATGCGGCTTTCGGAGAATTCACGGCCCGCCCGGGATCGTCCGGGTTGTATAGAGCGATTCCGGCCGCGCAGAATTGATGCATGGTTTGACGTCGTATCGTTTCGCGTGTATTGGCCGCATAAGGGCGATCCATGTAGTGCTCGGCTGCAAACTCCATGATCGGAGTAATGCCGATGAGGTGCGCAGAGGCATTGCTCCAAGGCGTCTTCGGCTTCAAGCCGCAGATGGCGAGCAGGCAGAGTGCCGATCGCATATTCAGTTGCGCGCGCGGCATGTCGAGCGCGGTCAGAATCTGCAATGCCTCCTTGACTTTCTTATACATTGGCCATCGCTTCCAATTCCGAAATCGATGGGTATTTCAGACGGCGCAGATCGGTTGCATTGACTTGAGTGTGACCGGAAAACGTACGAAAGTAGTCGTCTACCGCCTGCGAGTTCAAGTATGCGCACAACCCCTTGGCAACGCTTTCCGGAAGTCCGTGCCGACTACGATGGAATACGTTGAGGTGGTTTTCAAACCCGAGACGTTCACCAGGTAAAGCATTTGCCGGCAACACATGGGCGACGATGCGGCGTTTCTCTTCTTTGGATGTAAATCGTCGCGTAACGACATAACAGCCATTCGGCATCAACCAGGACCGCGTCTGTGCGTTTACGCTTATCGCGTTTGGTTTGCGTCCATCGCGTGGCCATTGCAGGCCGCCGCTGAAGTGCGCGGCGTAGAGCATGGGAACGCTGCCTTCCAGCGGCTGCGACTGCAAATGCTCGCGCAAGCGAAAATCGACGACGGGTCCAGTGCACACGTCGATATCGAGTTCCTGCAAGGATCCGCCCTTCAGTGTCAACGAGCGGGGGGCACGCGGCGCCGGTACGTGAATGAAAAGGTCGGCATCGCCCGGCGTGACGATTTCATCGAACGGCAGGACGTGTTCGTGCAAGTCCGCGAAACTGTCGTCTGCCGATGACGAAACGACGACATTCCCTTGCTCGCCACCTGCGACCATTTTCAGAATCACGTTTTCCTGGAGCACCTTGTCGTCGGCAAAGGCCATATCCCGGCGATCGAACAAGTGGATGCGTACCAACGCTACGCGGTCTAGAAGCCAGTATCTGAATGCCTTGAAGTATGGGCCGTTCATGAAAGAGCGTGGGACGATCGCCACGATTTGTGCGTTGCGTGCGCTTTGCGCGATCGCGCAGGCCATGAAGGCTGCGTAGAGGTTGGACGTCTCCAGTCCAAGTTTCGATACAAGCCGGCGGGCGAGAGAGGTTGTCCCGATCTTTTTGTACGGAGGATTGGCTATGACATGGGTGTAGGCATTGCGACCATCGAGAGTCAGCTTGCGCACGGTGGCTTCGATGAAATCGAGCGCCAACACAGTGGCGTTCACGTTTGGCAGGTCTTGCAGCGTCTTGCGCAGATCGGATTGGAAGTGAGCATCGATCTCGAAGCACGACGCATGGATTTTTCGTTTCCCTGCTGCGTGAGCGAATGCAGCGGTCAGCGATCCGATACCTGCGCCGGGGTCGAGCAGTTCGATCGGGACATCATCGAAATCGAAAAGCGACGCCATAAATCGCGCCACGGTTTGTGGTGTGAAGAATTGGCCATAAGCGGCCCGGTGATCATGGCCTAAACCCAGCGTCGCATTGAGCCGACGCGCTTCGATGTCTGCCATTTGCGAGGATTGCGTAAGTTCCATACGACGCGATTCTAACTCGCCGTGTTTCTCAAATGCTGAGAAAGCGATTTACTGAGACAAGACTGGCTCGCTACTGTCGCAGCAGAGTGGCATTGCCAGCAATCAATGCAGGTTCTTGAACGTTTCCGGATCGAACGCATCGACCGCGATGACCTCGTTGCGCGCGGCTTCGGCCTCCTGCAGCAAGTCGTACTCGGCCTGGGTGATGACGCCGGCCTCCAGGCCCTTTTCGTCGAGCATATAGCCCGGCGCGCGATCGAGTTGGCCGGCGCGCACTGCGTCGCGCAATTTGGTTTCGATCGGGATCGCGCGCACGGCCTTGTCGAGCGCGGCTTCGAGCGCGCCCAGACCGACTTCGGTCGGCGGCGGCACGAAGATATCCTCGGTCAGGTTGATGCGCGCCTCGCGATCTTCGAGGATGTCGCGCGCGACGCGCGCGCCGAGCTTGTCCGACGGCGGACGAAAGCGCGCGCCGAGCGGGAAGATCGCCAGGCGCAGGATGAATGCGGCAGTGCGCGTCGGCAGGTTCTCGATCACGCCGCGCAGCGCTTCCTGCAGGCGGTACAGACACAACTCCACGCTCCAGCAGACCAGGTTGTAGTTCGCCGTGGTTTTGGCTTCGTCGTGATAGCGCTTCAATGCAGCCGAGGCGAGATACAGATTCGCCAGCGCATCGGCGAGCCGCCCGGAAATTTTTTCGCGGCGTTTGAGCGAGCCGCCGAGCGTGCCCATCGCGATGTCCGAGCTGAGCTCGAACGCGGCGGAGAAGCGCGACAGATGCTGGTAGTAGCGCGCAGTGTCCTGCACCTGCGGCACGGCCGCGAGACGGCTGCCGGTGAACGCGAGCAACTTCGCGCGCACGACATTGCGCACGACCAGATTGACATGCCCGAACAACGCGGCATCGAATTTCTTCAGATCGTTGTCCGCAACCGCGGTGATCTCCTTCTGCACGAACGGATGGCAGCGGATCGCGCCCTGGCCGTAGATGATCATCGAGCGCGTGAGGATGTTCGCGCCTTCGACCGTGATGCCGATCGGCACCGCGTCCCAGGCGCGAGCGAGCGAGTTGCGCGGTCCCTTCTGGATCGCCGAGCCGGCGCGGATATCCATCGCGTCGATGACGACCTCGCGCATGCCGTCGGTCAGATAGGCTTTCGCGATCGCCGACAGCACGGCGGGTTTCTCGCCCGCATCGAGCGCGCCGCAGGTCAGCGTGCGCGTCGCGCTCATCATGTAGGTCTTGCCGGCGATGCGCGCCAGCGGTTCCTCGATGCCTTCGAAGCGGCCGATCGGCGTATCGAACTGTTCGCGCACC
>NZ_DATBQK010000014.1:0-34432 GCF_036560865.1 Rudaea sp. | reverse complement strand
CCGGTTTGAAGGACAGGGCTTTGGTACTGCTGGAGCTCATCGCACGCGATCCCTTCGCGAATCCGCCGCCGTATGAGAAGCTCGTCGGCGATCTCGTTGGCGCGTACTCGCGTCGCATCAATATCCAGCATCGGCTGATCTATCATGTGCTCAAACCAGAAAAGACCGTGAAGGTATTGCGGATGTGGACGCATTACGAATAGCGTTCTCTTCCACATGCTCGGATAGGCCCTGAGGCATCGCATTTGAATCCACCGTCCACCGAACTCTTCTGCGTCATGGGAAAGCTGCTGGCCACGCTGGTCGTTGCGGGCACCGCGAGCTGGGGCGCGCTGGCATTGTGGTTCAAATTCTCCGCAGGTCGCCTGCCGAAGCTGCTCGCCATAACGCTGTGGATGGCGTTTAGCTTGGCGGTGCTCATCGCGTCGTGGCAAGGCCGCATCACGTTGAGTCTGCTCACCTTCGTCGCTGGGTTTGCCGCCCTGCTGCTCTGGTGGCGACAACTCAAGCCGTCCAACAACCGCCTCTGGAACGACGAGGTCGCACAGATGGTGACGGGTACGGTAACGGGCAGCCACGTCACGCTGCGCAACGTGCGCAACTTCGAATGGCGCAGCCGGAACGACTACACGCAGCGCTGGGAAACGCGCGATTACGACCTCGATCGTCTGCGCTCGGTCGACATGATCCTGTCGTATTGGGCGGGTCCGGTGGTAGCACATACGCTGGTGTCGTTCGGTTTCGACGACGGCGAATATGTGGTGTTCTCGGTCGAGATCCGCCGGCAAAAAGAGCTGCAGCACTTTTCCCAGATCGGCGGTTTCTTCAAGCGTTATGAATTGAGCATCGTTGCCGCCGACGAGCGCGACGTTATCCGCGTGCGCAGCAATGTGCGCGGCGAGGACGATTATCTGTATCGGGTGCAGATGCCGACGGCGCAGATGCGCTCTCTGTTGCTTGCGTACATGGATGCGGCGAATCGCTTGGTGGAGACGCCGCGCTTCTACAACACGATCACCGGGAACTGCACGACCATCGTCTATCAAATGGTGTCGCACATCATCGGCGGGCTGCCGCTGAGCTATCGCCTGCTGCTGTCCGGTTATTTGCCGGAATACGTGTATGCCATAGGCGGCCTCGACCAGCGCTATCCGCTGGAGGAGTTGCGCGCGCGCGGACGCATCGGTGAGCGCGCCAGGCAAGCCGATCGCAGCGCGACATTTTCCGCTGATATCCGGCGCGGTATCCCTGAACTTGCGCCTAAAGGCTAGACTCACGCCGCGACGAAATCGGGCTCCGAGTGAAGGGTATCTGGCCGCGATACAGGCAGTCCGGGCTATGATCGGCGTTCCATTCAACGCACTACCAAGGCCGAGAGAACCATGAATCATGCGTATCGGCTAACTCGCGCACTCGTACTGACGCTCGGATTTGTCATTGCCGGCTGTTCGTCCCTGCGCACGGATTTCGTCAAGAAGCCATCGCAGGCGCAGCCGGCGGCATTCGACACGTCATCCGCGCGCTATGTGCGAGCGGAGCTGGATGCGCACAAGAGTTTGTCCGGATTCCGTCTGCTCACCAGCAGCACCAATGCGCTGATGAGCCGTGTCGCGCTGGCCGATCAAGCTGCGCATTCGATCGATTTGCAGTACTACATTTTCCAGAACGACGCGACCGGGCGCCTGGTGGCTCAGCACATCCTGGCTGCTGCCGATCGCGGTGCACGCGTGCGCATGCTGCTCGACGACATCAATCTGACCGATGAGGATCGTCTGCTCGACGCGCTCGATGCGCACCCGAATATCCAGGTGCGCCTGTTCAATCCGTTTCACACACGCTCGCCATCGCTGCCGTCGAAGATCGCGCAGTTCGTCGTCGATGGTCCGCGCCTGAACCGGCGCATGCACAACAAGTCGTTCATCGTCGACAACACGGTAGCGGTGATCGGCGGCCGCAATATCGGCGATGCGTATTTCGATGCGGCTGGCGACAACAATTTTCGCGATCTGGATTTGGTTGCTATTGGTCCCGTGGTTGCTGAAGCGTCGCGCACGTTCGACGACTACTGGAACAGCGATGCGGCCTATCCGGTCAAGGCATTCCGCGAAACGCGCGCGACCGAAGCCGATCTGAAGCAGCTGCGCGTGGAGTTGAAGCAGCACGCGCGCGAATTTGCCCAGTCCGACTATGCGCAGGCAGCGTTCGAGGAGCTTCCACATGGCGCGAGTGCGGCCCGCTTTGGCAGCTGGTTCTGGGGTCCCGCGGAACTGGTTGCGGATCAACCGGAAAAAGTTGAAGGCGGCAAGGATAGACCCGCGTTGCGCATCGGTCCGAAACTGAAAACCGTCATCGATGCGGCGAGCCGGCGGGTGCTGTTGATCTCGCCGTATTTCGTGCCCGGAAAGACTGGAACGGATTACCTGGTCAGCTTGGCCAAGCGTGGCTTGAACGTCAGTGTGCTGACCAATTCCCTCGCTTCCACCGACGAGGCGGCCGCGCACTCGGGCTATGCGCGCTATCGGCGCGATCTGCTCGCCGGCGGTGTGCATCTGTTCGAGCTGCGTCCCGCGCCCGGCGGCGAAAAACCGATAAGTGCGGGCGGCACGTCGTCCGGCGTGAGCCTGCACGCCAAGGCCGCCGTGGTCGATACGCGCTACGCCTTTGTCGGCTCGATGAACATGGATCAACGCTCCAAGCTGTTGAACACCGAGATGGGCATCATCGTCGACAGTCCGGAACTGGCGGCGGCGGTGGCGCAGTTTTTTGCCAAGGCGACGCTTCCTGCCAGTGCGTATCGGGTCGAACTGCAGTCCGAACCCGGACACGGTGCCGGTTCCGAACGCATGGTCTGGTATTCGGAAAACGCCGGGCGCGAGGAAATCCAGACCAGCGAACCGGGCGTCACGCGCATGCGCAAAGTCGAGGTCGATCTGCTGCGCCTGCTGCCAATCGAGGGCTTGCTGTAGAGCGTTTTCGGTTGAAATGCCTACAACCGCGACGTTGCCTTTGAGCCCCTCTCCCCTTGTGGGAGAGGGGTTGGGGAGAGGGGGCGCGCCCGCGAAAGCGGGCGCCTTCAGCGCCATCCTCTCTCTTGGCACGCTGCGCGTGCCGACCTCCCCCGCAAGTGGGGAGGAAAAACAGGTCGCTCCAAGCACTTGAGGCGCACGGTCAGTGGGCCTCAAATTGCGCCGCGAAGTGGCTCTGGAATAGGCGCCGCGCTGCCGGTATCGTGAGGCAATGGTTGTCACGGGCAACGAGTCTTTCGATCAACAACTGCTGCGCCAGGGATTCGCCTTCGTCGCCGGCTCGACGATGCGCGATTTGCTCGAACGCTGCGGCACGCTCGGCGATTGGCAGCAGTTTGCCGCGAGCTGGAACGATCTCGCGGTCGATCAGTACCTGCTCGGGCATGGCCGCTACCGCAGACGCCGGCACGCGGTCTTCAGCGCCGAGCGCGCCGGCGCAATCGTGCGTGCGCCGCATCAGCCGCATTACCAGAGCCGCGACTACAACGCGTTGCAAGGGGGCATCGAGCGCTGGTTCGAACCGATCCTGCCCGAGATCGGGGAAGGCGAAAGTCTGCGTACCATTCTCCACTTTTGCAAAAGTACCTTCGGCGCGCTCGCGCCGCAGGTAGCGAAATGGCGTATCGAGACGCATCAGTTCCGCATCGAGGCGCGACCGGGCGAACCCGGTCAGCCGACGCCCGAAGGCGTGCATCGCGACGGCGTCGATTACGTGCTCGTGCTGCTGATCGACCGGGTCAATATCGCCAGCGGCACGACCACGATCCACGCCGTCGCCGACCGGCGCCTGCTCGGCAGTTTCACCCTGAAGCGACCATTCGACGCCGCCTTGGTCGACGACGCGCGCGTGTTCCACGGCGTGACTCCGGTGGAGCCGCTCGATCCGGCCCTGCCGGCGTACCGCGACGTGCTGGTGGCGACGTTCAAGCGCGAGCAATAAGCAAGGGTCGCGGAACCCCAATTTTGGGCCGCCGCAGCGCAATCTTCGCGCACGGGACCCTGTGCTATAGTCGTTGAAAACCAACAGCTATGCGGTGCGCAAGGCATCGCAGGGAAAAATTTCGCATGTCCGACGCGCACGATATCAAGCAGGCTGCCCTCGACTATCACCGTGCGCATCCGCCCGGAAAGATCAAGATCTCATCGACCAAGCCGCTGGTCACCGCGCGCGATCTGTCGATGGCGTATTCGCCCGGTGTCGCCGCGGCGTGCGAGGCGATCGTCGCGGACCCATCCGAAGTATCGCGACTCACCGCGCGTGGCAATCTGGTCGCCGTGATCACCAATGGCACGGCCGTGCTCGGTCTGGGACCGATCGGCCCGCTCGCCGCCAAGCCGGTGATGGAAGGCAAGGGTGTACTTTTCCAGAAATTCGCCGGCATCGACGTGTTCGATATCGAGATCAACGAGCTTGATCCGGACAAGCTCGTGGATATCATCGCCAGCCTCGAGCCGACCTTCGGCGGGATCAATCTGGAAGACATCAAGGCGCCCGAATGCTTCGAGGTCGAGCGCAAGCTGCGCGAGCGGGTCAAGATCCCGGTGTTCCACGACGATCAGCACGGCACCGCGATCATCGTCGGCGTCGCCGTGATCAACGCCCTGCATATCGTCGGCAAGCAGATCGGCGACGTGAAACTCGCCGCCTCGGGCGCGGGTGCGGCCGGCATCGCCTGCCTGGACATGCTCGTGCGCCTGGGGGTCAAGCCCGAGAACATCATGGTCAACGACAAGGATGGCGTGCTCTATCAGGGCCGCCCGGGTCTGTGTGGCGAATTGGAGCGCTACGCGCGCGACACGCCGGCACGCAACCTTGCCGACATCGTCAAGGACGCGGACATCTTCCTTGGCGTTTCCGCCGGCGGCGTGCTGACGCCGGCGATGGTCAAGACCATGGCCGAGAAGCCGATCATTCTTGCGCTCGCCAATCCGACGCCGGAGATCCAGCCAGAACTCGCCAAGCAAGCGCGCCCCGACGCGATCATCGCGACCGGGCGCTCGGACTATCCGAACCAGGTCAACAACGCCTTGTGCTTTCCGTATATTTTCCGCGGCGCGCTCGACGTCGGCGCAACCACGATCAACGCGCAGATGGAAGTCGCCTGCGTGCATGCGATCGCGGAGCTCGCGCGACGCGAAGTCTCCGACGTCGCCGAACGCGCGTACAACTACGGCGATCGCAGCCTGACCTTTGGCCCGGATTACCTGATTCCGCAACCGTTCGATCCGCGCCTGCTGGTTTCGGTCGCGCCGGCGGTGGCGCGCGCAGCGATGGAGTCGGGCGTGGCGACGAAGCCCATCACCGATCTGCGCGTTTATACGGAAAAACTCTCGCAGTTCGTGTTCCGCACCACGACCTTGATGAAGCCGCTGTTCGATCGCGCCAAGGCCGACGTCCAGCGTATCGTCTATGCCGAGGGTGAGGAAGACGTGGTGCTGCGCGCGGTGCAGACCGTGGTCGACGAAGGTCTGGCAAAGCCCATTCTGATAGGCCGCCCGGCGGTGATCGAGAAACGCATCAGGCGCCTCGGCCTGCGCATCCGTGCCGGCGAGCATTTCGAACTCACCAACGTCGACAACGATCCACGCTACGACGAGTACTGGAACTATTTCCACAAGCTCAACGCGCGCCGCGGCACGACGCCGGCGCTGGCCAAGGCGATGCTGCGCACGCGCGTCACCCTGATCGCGGCAATCATGGTTGCGCGCGGCGAAGCCGACGGCATGATCACCGGCCTGGTCGGTACCTACCAGAGCAAGCTCAACTATGTGCGCAGCGTGCTGCCGCTCGATCCCGGCGTCAGCGCGCCGTCGGCGATGACCGGCGTGCAGAACGATCGCGGCGCCTTCTTCTTCATCGACACGCATGTGCAGCCCGATCCGACCGCCGAGCAGCTGGCCGAAGCGACCCTGCAGGGCGTGCTGCGCCTGAAAATGTTCGGCATCACACCCAAGGTCGCGCTGCTGTCGCATTCGAATTTCGGCAGCCACACCACGCCGAGCTCGCAGAAGATGCGGCGCGTGCTCGAGCTGGTGCGCGCGCAGGATCCGACTCTCGAAATCGACGGCGAAATGCAGGCCGATACTGCGCTCAACGAAGCGGCGCGCGCGCGCATATTCCCAAGTTCGACCTTGAGTGGGCAGGCCAATGTTTTCGTCTGCCCGAGCATGGACGCGTCGAATATCGCCTACAACATGGTGCGTCACATGACCGATGGCGTGGCGATCGGACCGATCCTGATGGGCATTTCCAAACCCGTGCATATTCTGACGCCGGTGTCGACCGTGCGCCGCGTGGTCAACGTGACCGCGATCGCCTGTGTCGAGGCGCAAATCCGTGCGCAAATCGACGCGGAAGCAGCGGGCCGCTAAACTCGTCGTATCAGCAGAAAGGTCGGAGGGCGCAGTGAGTATTCTCAAAGACATCATCGACCAGGACATCGATCCCACCGAAACCCGCGAATGGACCGAATCGCTCGGCGCGGTTATCAATGCCGACGGTACCGAGCGCGCGCACTACCTGCTCGAACGCATGGTCGACGCGACGCGACGCGCCGGCGGGCATCTGCCGTTCCAGCCGACCACCGAATACATCAACACGATTCCGCCGCAGCTCGAAACGAAGAGCCCTGGCGACAGTGCGATGGAGTGGCGCATTCGTTGCCTGATTCGCTGGAACGCGATGGCCATGGTGGTGCGTGCCAACCGCAAGCCGGGCGACCTCGGCGGACATATCGCGAGCTTCGCCTCGAGCGCGACCCTGGTCGATGTCGGTTTCAATCATTTCTGGCGCGCGCCGAGCGAGAACCATCCTGGCGATCTGATTTTGCACCAGGGCCATGCCAGCCCCGGTATCTATGCGCGCTCCTTCCTCGAAGGCCGCATCGGCGAAGACCAGATGGATCTGTTCCGCATGGAGGTCGCCGGTCGAGGCCGCGGCCTGCCCTCGTATCCGCATCCATGGTTGATGCCCGACTACTGGCAGGTGCCGACGGTATCGATGGGCCTGGGACCGTTGCAGGCGATTTATCAGGCGCACTTCATGCGCTATCTGGAAAACCGCGGGCTGATTCCGAAGAGCGACCGCAAGGTGTGGTGCTTTATCGGCGATGGCGAATCCGATGAGCCGGAGACGCTCGGTGCGATTTCGCTGGCCGGGCGCGAGAAGCTCGACAACCTGATCTTCGTCGTCAACTGCAACCTGCAGCGCCTCGATGGGCCGGTGCGCGGCAACGGCAAGATCATCCAGGAACTCGAGGGTGTGTTCCGTGGCGGCGGCTGGAACGTACTCAAGGTGGTCTGGGGCAGCTACTGGGATCCGCTGCTCGCGCGCGACACGAACGGTACCCTGCGCAAACTGATGATGGAAACCGTCGACGGCGAATACCAGGCGTGCAAGGCATTTGGCGGCGCCTACACGCGCGAGAATTTCTTCGGCAAGTATCCCGAAACGCTGGAGATGGTGCGCAATCTTTCCGACGACGATATCTGGCGTCTGAATCGCGGCGGTCACGATCCGCACAAGGTCTATGCGGCCTATCACCAGGCGGTGAACACCGTGGGCATGCCCAGCGTGATCCTGGCGAAGACGGTAAAGGGTTACGGCATGGGTGCGTCGGGCGAGTCGCTCAATCCCACGCATCAGCAGAAGAAGCTCGACAACGAAGCGGTGCGTGCATTCCGCGATCGTTTCCGCATTCCGGTCGCCGACGACAAGATCGATGAAGTGCCGTACTACAATCCGGGCAAGGACTCGCCCGAAGTCAAATACATGCTCGAGCGCCGCGCGGCGCTCGGCGGTTTCCTGCCACAGCGCCGACGCAAGGGCGAGTCGTTCAGGGCGCCGGAATTGTCGGCGTTCGAGCAGATCACCAAGGGCACGGGCGAACGCGAAATCTCGACCACGATGGCCTTCGTGCGCGGCATCAATCTGCTGCTGCGCGACAAGGCACTCGGTCCGCGCATCGTGCCTATCGTTGCGGACGAGGCGCGCACGTTCGGCATGGAGGGCATGTTCCGCCAGATCGGCATCTATGCGCCGTTCGGCCAGAAGTACAAACCGCAGGATGCGGATCAGCTGATGTACTACCGCGAGGACGTCAAGGGCCAGGTGCTGCAGGAAGGCATCACCGAACCCGGCGCGATGAGCGCGTGGATGGCCGCGGCGACCAGTTATTCGGTCAGCAACGTGGCGATGCTGCCGTTCTACATCTACTACTCGATGTTCGGCTTCCAGCGCGTCGGCGACTTGGCTTGGGCGGCCGGCGACATGCGTGCGCGCGGCTTTCTGGTCGGCGGCACTTCAGGCCGTACCACGCTCAATGGCGAAGGGTTGCAACACGAAGACGGTCACAGCCACCTGTTCGCGGGCGCCATTCCGAATTGCCACGCCTACGACCCGACGTTTTCCTACGAAGTCGCCGTCATTCTGCAGGATGGCGTGCGCCGCATGCTGCAGGAACAGGAAGACTGCTACTACTACGTCACCGTGATGAACGAAAACTATCCGCACCCGGATCTGCCCAAGGGCAGCGAAGCGGACATCATCAAGGGCATGTATTTGTTCAAGGACGCGGGCAAGCCGAAGAAGAACGAACCGCGCGTGCAGCTGCTCGGCAGCGGCACGATCCTGCGCGAGGCGATCTTCGCGGCCGAGTTGCTCGAGAAGGAATTCGGCGTCACTGCCGATATCTGGAGCTGCCCGAGCTTCGCCGAACTGCGCAAGGACGGTTTCGACACCGAGCGCTGGAACCGCCTGCATCCGGAAGACAGACCGCGGGTCGCGCATGTCACTTCCTGCCTCGCCGAGCGCCAGGGGCCGGCGATCGCCGCGACCGACTACGTGCGCGAGTATGCGGATCAAATTCGCGCGTTCATGCCCGAAGGCAAGAAGTATACCGTGCTCGGCTGCGACGGTTTCGGTCGTAGCGACTCGCGTGAAAACCTGCGCCGTTTCTTCGAAGTCGACCGCTACTACATCGCCCAGGCCGCGATCGCCACGCTCGCCGCCGAAGGCAAGATGAGCGCGAAGGACGTCACGCGCGCGATCAAGACCTGGAAGATCGATGCGGAGAAGCCGAATCCGCTGGGGGTTTGAGGGATAGTAGGCTGGGCTGAGCGCAGCGATGCCCAGCTTCGGACAGAACTGCTGGGCTTGTCAGCCCAGCCTACGGTTACCGCGGCCGCGATCTCTTCAGCGCCGGATCGAGCCGATCCAGATCGGCCTGCACCTGCTCAGGGCTGCGCTCGTAGACGATTTCGCGTCCGAGCGCCTTGCCCGAAAAGGCCATGCGGTTCGGCGTGGGCGCCAGCTCGCATTTGACGCTGTGTACGCCTTCGCCGAGCACGACCTGGATGCGGCGGGCGTGCTTGCTCAGTACCACCACGTCCATGGTCTTGCCGCTTTCGGTGATGCGCACCGTGATCTTTTCGATGTTCATGTCTCTTCGTCCGGTGAAATGAGCTGGCGATGCAGTCTAGCGCGTCAGCCGATATCGCGTTCGAGCGAGCGAAACCGCTATGCTCGTCGTGGCGATGCGTGGTTGCAAATTGAACCAGCGTGCATCGCGAAATGCAGGAATGGCTATCCCGGATTTGCTTCCGCATGATCCAGAAGAATTTCGATTTCGTTGTCATCGGCGCCGGTTGCTTCGGCGCATGGACCGCGCATGAGTTGCTGCGCTCCGGGCACAAGGTGCTACTGGTCGATGCCTACGGTCCGGCGCACAGTCGAGCGAGCTCGGGTGGCGAATCGCGCGTGATCCGCATGGGCTACGGTGGCGATGAGTTGTACACGCGTTGGTCGCTGCGTTCGCTCGACGTGTGGAAGGCACTCGGAGAACGTGTGCAGCGGCCAATCTTTCATCAAACCGGCATGTTGTGGCTGGTCGGCGAGGGCGACACCTATGTGGGCCAGACACAGCAGACGCTGGTGAGCGTCGGTGTCGCACACGAGCGTCTATCCGTACGTGAGCTGGAGGATAGGTTTCCACAAATATCCTCTGCCGGCATCGACTGGGCTTTGTGGGAGCCCGGCAGCGGCGTGCTGATGGCGCGCCAGTCGGTGCAGGCGCTGGTTGCGGAAGACGTGCACGCGGGGCTCGAATATCGTGTGGCCGGCGTTACTCCGCCGCCGAACGGCAAACTCGAGCGCATCGTCACGCAGGGTGGCGAATCGATTTCGGCCGGCTGCTTTGTTTTCGCCTGTGGCGCATGGCTGCCGAAGCTGTTCCCCGAATTGCTTGGCCAGCGCATTTTTCCGACCCGGCAGGAAATTTTCTTCTTCGCGCCACCGCCGGGCGATTGCAGTTTCGGTTATCCGGCGATGCCGGCCTGGTTTCACCATCCGGCGCTCGTCTACGGCATTCCGGATCTGGAGCACCGCGGCTTCAAGATCAGCGTCGACAAACATGGACCAGCGATCGATCCGGAGACCGCATCGCGCGTGCCGAGTGCGGAAGGCCTCGCCATCGCGCGCGAGTACATCGCGCAGCGCTTTCCGAAGTTGAAAGATGCGCCGCTCGCTGAGAGCCGGGTCTGCCAGTATGAAAACACCTCGAATGGCGACTTCATCATCGATCGCCATCCGCAGATCGAGAACGTAATGATCGTAGGCGGCGGCTCAGGCCATGGCTTCAAGCACGGGCCGGCTGTCGGCGAATACGTCAATCGCGTGCTGACGACAGCGGATCGTGGCGAACCTCGATTCGCGCTCGCGGCCAAGGCGACGACCCAACATCGCAGCGTGTATTGATACGAACGTCGCCGAACATGCAGCTAAAATCCTAGAAATGCCAATAAATTGCAGGCTTCTTGCGTTTGGCCAAAACAGTGATTTCCCTTCCGTACGCGAAGAGACTATGCTCGCTGTAACGCAGCCGTAACGGCTGGACTCACGGATAGATGTGACGAAACCATTGAGACAGAAACACCGGCATCCCGCGTTGTTGCATCTGGACGTTGCGGACCTCGCCTTCGCCTCATGGGAAACAATCGCACGCCGCAGCTGGATGATGATCGCCGGTTCGTGCTCGCCGCAGGAATACCAGCGCATGCTGCACGAGAAATTCGAGGCGGCCTGCGATTCGGCGCTCGCCGCGGCATTCAATCCCGGCCACTTCATGGTTTCCGCCGCTCTTGCGCCTTGGACGCATCGTGCGCGCGCGAACGCGCAGCGTCTGCGTACCGCCTGATCGCGCCCGGCTAGCGACCGCCAGCCACAGCGGTGGTCACGGGGCGAATCGAAATCGGCTGAATGCCGAATTCGCGCGCTGCGGCAATATCGATGACTGCGTAATCGGGCCGATGCCGTCCATCGAGCTTGTCGGCATTGCGCGCATAACGCGCCGCACCGGCACGCAGCGCGGCGTCGAAACTCGCCAAACTCGATCGCGTCGCCGCGGATAAATCCTGGGCGTCGGCATAGGTCGGTGTGATTGCCGGAAGCGCGGGGCGATCGCCGAGCAAGGTGGTTTCCAGATACGCGGCATGTCGGGCGTCTGCATCGGTGTAGAACCCAACGAAGGCGTGTCCGGGGATCAGCACGAGAAAACTGCGCAGCCCGATGCGCTGCAGGGCCGAGACCAGCAGCGCGCTGCCATCGATGCAGTTCGCCGAGCGATCGTTCCAGGTGTCGGCGAGAAAACGCACGCGCTGGCTGAACACGCGCGGGCCACGATCGATGCCGGGATCGGCGCCGGAGTAGCGAATGCCGCGCGCGCTCAGTGCATGCCACACCGCCCAGGCTTGGCGCAGTACCTGCTCTGCATCCGCGTTCACATAGCCTGTGAACTTTTCCACAATTCCACTTTGTACAGCCGAATCGAGCATATGTTCGACGACGGCATCGTTCTCGTTGACGTAGGCGGCGAAGATCCAGGAAAGATCGACGCTGTCGCGGCCGTCGCGCACGAAGTACAGCGCGTCGTTCAGCGGACGCAGGCTGATCGCCACGCGGTGCTCGCCCGCGGCGACCCCATTGCGGTCGAGAGCGAACTGCAGCGTGGCCGCAAGCGCCGCGGACTGCGTGGCGAGGCGCTCGATATCCCAGCTCATGCCCGGATGCAGTTCGTAGTCGCGGCCAGCGCGCGGCAGCGTCGTTTCGAAGGCGGTGGCTGCGCTCAGCCATGGCGCCGCGGAAATCGTCAGGCGAATCGGCTCGTTGTCGTGCAACGCGCGCAAGCGCAATGCGATCAGGCCGCTGCCGCTGCCGAGCACGGTTGGATCTGAGTGGGTCATGCCTTCGCGCTTGGGCTGTGGCGCGGGCGACGACCGCGCCTGCGAAAGTTCCAGCGCAGGAAACACCTGATTGAACGGCGTCACGCGCACGCTCCAATCGCTGGCCTGCGCGCGCAGAACTCCCGGCAGGCAGGCGAGCAACAGGCAAATCAGGAGCGTTGGCGCCAATCGCCGCAAGCTCAGACACTTCATCTGTGGATTCTCGCGTATTCATGCCGCTCGCGGTCAAGTCCGTTATGCTTGGCTCTCCTTTTTGACCGGGTCTTGCACGCGATGGAATCAGCGCTTCCGCGCGCCGAATGGCTGGCTTGGGACGGCTCACGCCTGCGCTGGCGCCTACAGGCGGCGGGCGGCATTCCCGCCACCGCACTGCAGCTTGATGGCATCGTGTTCCAGCGCTACGCGCCGGTCGAGGCGGATGCGCAGGAATTCACCTGTGAATTCGAATACTCGCCGAGCGGGCAGGCGGAACTCGAATTCAACCTGGTGGATTCGGCTGCCGCGCCGCAGGCGATTTCAGCGGTGTGGAATGTGCGTCTGGGTGCGGCCGCGCTGCCGGGCAGCAATGCCGCGGCCGTGGCCGTGCGCGGTCTGGCGCCGCTGGCCGGCACGCCGGTCTTGCCGCAGCACTCGCTTGCCGATCTGCCGCCCGTGGCGGTGGTTGTACCCATTTATAATTCGCCGCAATGTGTACAACGCTGCATCGAGTCGGTGTTGCGCTGGTCGCCGCGCGCGCGTCTGATCTTGGTCGACGACGCGAGCAGCGACACGCGCATCGGTGAAATTGTCGCGGCGCACGCGGGGCGCGCGAATATCGTCGTCGAGCGCAACGAACGCAATCGCGGTTTCACGCACAGCGTCAATGTCGGCATGGATCTGGCCGGCGGCGCCGACGTCGTTTTGCTCAACAGTGATACCGAAGTCGGGCCGCGCTGGCTGTCTGCGCTCAAACTTGCTGCGTACGCGGACGACAGCGTCGGCACGGTCACTGCGGTGTCCGACAATGCCGGTGCGTTCAGCGTGCCCGAACTCGAGCAGTATTGCCCGATTCCGCCGCGCTGGAATCTGCTGCAGGCGCAACGCGCCGTGCTGCAGCAGGCCGGCTTGCGTTATCCGCAGTTGCCGACCGGCAACGGCTTTTGCATGTACATCAAGCGCAGCGTACTGGCGCGCATCGGGCCGATGGACGAGGTCGCATTTCCGGTAGGTTTCGGCGAGGAAAACGATTTCTGCCAGCGTGCCGCACGCGCCGGCTATCGCAATATCATTGCCGGCAACGTACTCGTGCATCACGAACGCAGCGCGAGTTTCGGCGATGCACGGCGTGCCGAACTCGGCGCGCAGGGCATGCAGGTGTTGCGTCAACGCTATCCCGATTACGAGAGCGAGGTCGCCACAACTCTGCACAGTTTCGCGCGCCGCGTGCTCGACTACCGCGTGCGCCGCACCTATGCAGACCGCGACGCCAGCTACGCGGCCCTGGCGCCGCGCCCGCGCATGCTGATTGCGGCCGACGTCGGCGATGCGCGCGCCGAACGCTTGCTTGCGACGCTTGATCGTCGGTACGAGGGGTTCCTGCTGCGTCGCGAAGGCGACTGGGTGAATCTGTATCGGCACGCGGCGTCGAGTCTTGTATTCGAGCGTGGCGTGGCGATCGGCAATGCCGCGAGCGCGCTGAGCGACGTGGAAAACCGTTTGCGCGAATGGATGATCGCCTATGCGATCGAATCACTGCACCCGCTGGGCACGGCGGCGAGCGACGGCTGGCTCACTGGACTTGCGGCCGGGCTCGAAATTCCGACGGCATGAGACGCGGCCCCGCCGCATCAGGTCGGTATCAACAGTACAGGTGAAGCGCAAGGCGGATGGAACTTCGCCGCTTGCTACTTGATCACGCCCGGAAGCAGCGACTGCCAGCGCAAGCCGTGCCGATGCACACTCGCGCCGGGCGTACCGAGGTTGGTCGCGGCGTCGTCGTCACCGGGTGCATGCGACGAGCCGCCGGCAGCCACGACGGTGTTGTCGCTATTGGAGCTGTGCGCAGTTGGCTTTGGCGCCACCGGCGCAGTTTGGACAACCGGGCCTTGGTTCGCTGGGGTTACAACGGGGGCCGCCGGCGCCGACGCCGTGCTGGTGGGATTGCCGCTGGATTCGCACAGCGTGCTGGCCCCTGCGGAGGCGTACACGATCAGACCGGCGAGGGCGGCCAACATGGCGCAGCGTCGATGCATGAGGTTCTCCGTGGGCGAAACACGCAGGGCGGGGCGGATCGGTGCGCATGGTGGCACGTTCGCTACACTCACCGCCAGTGACGGGGGTTGGGTCAGCAGTAATCGTGCCATTCGGGTTTTCCTGTTGCATCAACGGATTGCGTCGAAGGGGGTTGGCTGCGGACTGTCCGCGTGCGGACACCGCGGACACGACCCGTACCGGCGGACACTACAGGGATGCGGTCGGGGCGCAAAAGGTTGCGCGGTCGCGCGGGAAACCGCGGACCCATGGACTATCATGCGTGTCCATGTCGATCGATCCGCGTACCCTGCTCGCCGCACTCTCCGCGGATACCGCCGTTTCCGGCAGCGCCCTGGCCGCGCGCCTGTATGTCACCCGCGCGGCCGTGTGGAAGCAGATCGAGGCGTTGCGCACGCTCGGCGCGCCGATCGTCGCCACGGCGGGCAGCGGTTATCGGCTGGCGTGGCCGTTTGAATTGCTCGACGCGGCGCAGATCGGCGGCGAACTCGATAGCGTCACGCGCGCACGCCTGCGTGCGCTCAATGTGCATTGGCAGATCGACTCGACCAATACGCAGTTGTTGCGCAGCGCTGATACGGGTGCGCACGAGCTGGAAGCATGTTTCGCCGAGATGCAGAGTGCCGGTCGCGGCCGGCGCGGGCGCGCGTGGCAATCGCCGCTTGGTGGCAATCTGTATTTTTCCCTGCTGCGCCGGTTCGAGCACGGCATGGGTGCACTGTCGGGCCTGAGCCTCGCGGTCGGCGTTGCGGTGATCGATGCCCTGAACGATTGCGGCGTGACGGACGTGGGCCTCAAATGGCCCAACGACGTACTCGCGCAGGGGCGCAAGCTCGCCGGCATCCTGGTCGAGCTCGGTGGCGAATTTCTCGGCCCCTGCCATGCGGTGATCGGCATCGGCATCAATCTGCGTCTGTCCGACGCGGCGCGCGCGCGCATCGATCAGCCGGCGATCGATCTGGCCACGTTGATGGACGGGGAACCACCCTCGCGCAATCGCCTCGGCGGACGTCTGCTCGTGCGCCTGATCGCGGTGCTCGATCGCTTCGCCGCAGACGGGTTCGCCGCGCTGCATGCCGACTATGCGCGTCACGATCTGCTGCGCGGGCGCGAAATCCGCGTTGTCAACGCCGGCGACGAACGCGATGGCGTTGCTGCCGGCGTGGACGCGCGCGGCGCGCTGATCCTGCGCCGCGGCAGGGCACTGGCGCATTACGACAGCGCCGAGGTTTCGGTGCGCGGCTTATGAAGCTCCTGATCGATCTGGGCAATTCGCGGCTGAAATGGGCGCTCTGGGACGGCACGCAGTTGCAGCGCGGCAGCACGCTCAAGCATGTCGCCACCGCTGCCGGCGAAGAAGTGGATTTTGCGGCATTGTGGAAAGATGTGCAGCCGCCGCTGGCGATCTGGGTCGCGTCGGTCGCGGCGACCGCGCTGGAACAGGCTTTGGGCCGCTCGCTGGTCGAGCATTTTGTCTGCCCGATCCGCTACGCGCGCAGTCCGGCTGCGGCCTGCGGCGTGCGCAACGCCTATTCGGCGCCGGCGCGTTTGGGTATCGATCGTTTTCTCGGTCTGGTTGAGGTGCATGCGCAGATACAGGCCGCGACCGTGGTCGTGAGCTGTGGCACGGCGCTGACCCTGGATGCGATCGGCGCCGACGGCCGCCACCTCGGCGGGCTCATCGCGCCGGCGCCGGCGCTGATGCGCAGCGCTCTGCTCGATCACACGGCACGCCTGGGCGATCTGCAATCGGCGCAGATCGTCGATTTCGCCGATACCACCGCAGCCGCGGTGGAGTCGGGTACCTGGCTTGCCGCGGTCGCCCTGGTCGAGCGGTTCGCCGCGCGCACGCGCGCCGCACTGGGCACGCCACCCGTTATCGTCCTTGCCGGCGGCGGAGCGAAACGCCTGGCGTCGTTGCTCGAGCTCGAACACCGCATCGAGCCCGACCTCGTGCTGCGTGGCCTCGCGCGCTTCGCCGACAGCGGCGGGGTGTGAGCCGCCGGCGCCATCCTTGCGCGCTTTCTTTTTCCATGCATGCCCGCTATGGGCGCGCTGCATATTAGAATTCCACACATTAAAACGGCGGTGTCCTCCGCCGGAGGTTGAATCCGTCGGATGTTTATTCGTGCCCTCTGTCTGCTGCTGCTGGCCTTGAATATCGGCGCCGGCTTGTGGCTGTATTTTGCGCCGCCAGCCTCGCGCGCTCCTTCGGGGCCGACGGATGCGGGCGTGCCCAAACTCGTCCTGCTCAGCGAAACCGAGCGTGGCGCCGCTGCGCCGATCGCGGAGATGGCCTCGCCGCCGGAAACGCCCGCCGACCTGCGCCGCGACGTCTGCGCGAGCATCGGCCCGTTCGCCACGCAAGCCGACGTGCGTACGGCGCTGAATGCGCTCGCGCCGCTGGTATCGCGGGTCCAGTATCGCGAGGTGCAGGTCAACGAATTGCGCGGCTCGTGGGTGTACCTGCCCGCTCCACCTAATCGCGAACAGGCGCTGGAGATGGCCCGGCAGTTGTCGAACAAGGGTGTGCACGACTACTACGTCGTCACCGCAGGCGACCAGTCGAACACGATTTCGCTTGGCGTGTTCCGCGATGCGGTGAACGCGGAAAAGCGCCGTAGCGAGATCAGCGCATTGGGCTTCAAACCCGAAGTGACCCAGCGCAGCGACAACGTCCCGGAATACTTCATCGATTATGCGCAGAACGGCACGCAGGCGCCGGACTGGCGCGCGCATCTGCCTGCAGGCACGGACCTGCACCAGGGACCGATCGATTGTTTTTGATCGGTGCGATCCGTGCGAAAATGCCGGCCGCAGGTTAATTCGTGCTTGCCGGCATAGCTCAGTTGGTAGAGCAACCGCCTTGTAAGCGGTAGGTCGTCTGTTCAAATCAGACTGTCGGCACCAATTCCCTGCGCGCGGTCCGCGAGCCATGTTGCAGGCCGGCATGCACCGTTCGCCATTCGCGGTTACCCTAGGCCTTCCTCAAGAAGGAGACGACCATGAGCGTAGAGGATATCGCCCAGCGCCTCGTTGAGCTTTGCCGCGAGGAACACTTCTCGCAGGCGCAGACCGAGTTGTACGCCGAGGATGCGGTGAGCATCGAGCCGGAAGGGTTGCCGCCGGGTGCGCTGGGCACGGTCACGGGCCTGCAGGCGATCAAGGACAAGGGGCGTCAGTTCCAGGATCGCATCAAGGTCGTGCACAGCATTACCGTCAGCGAGCCGATCATCGCGGACAACTTGTTCAGCGTCGCGATGAACCTGGATGTCACGTTCAAGCAGCAGGGCCGCAGGATGATGAGCGAAATCTGCCTGTACCGCGTGCACGAAGGCAAGATTGTGCAGGAGCAGTTCTTCTACGACGTGTGTTGATCGTTGGCGCGGACTTGCGGGTTGGAGTTGATCTTGAAGTGAGACCGCGGGCAGCTGGCGCCCGCGGCTATTGCCGCGCGCTCAGCGTTTGCTGAATGCGTTGAGCAATCCACCCGCGCCCTGAATCAGGCTGGAAAGATCGAGCTGGCCGCCGCTATGGCCAAGCACGGCGCTGAGCAGTCCGCCCGCGAGGCCGCCCTGCTGCTGGATCTGCTGGCTCTGCTGGCCAAGCACGTTGCCGAGACCGCCAGGCGAGAGACCCTGCTGCTGCGACTGGTTGGCGAGCACGCTCATCACGATCGGGGCGAGGATCGCGAGCAGTTGTCCCGCGCCGGCCGTGCCCAAGCCCGTGGTCTGACCCAGACCTTGATTGGCCGCGTTCAGATTGCCGCCGAAGACATGCCCGAGTATCGCCCCGCCGATGCCCGAACCTGCACCTGCCGAGCCACCGCCGAGCAGGCCGCCGAGCATGCCGCCAAGACCGCCGCCGCCCGCCGCGCCACCGCTGCCAAGCACGCTGCCGAGCACGTCGGAAATGCTTGATCCGGCGTGGTCGGACAACGCCGAATGCAGCGCACCGGCGCCGTCGGGTGTGCTGGCGCTGTGTGCCATGCCGCCGACGATCAGCGGCAGGGCATGTTCGATCGCGTTGCGCGCGGAATCCGGGTCGGTGCCGAGCTGACTGGCGATCGCGTTGATCTGATCGCTTCCAAGATGGCCCATGACGGTGTCGACGAGTCCGCTCATTGTGTTGCCTCGCAAATAATGGTGGGAGAAGCCGGAGCGCTGCCAGCGGGCAACCTCCGCGAATACCGAGCATAACATGGGCCGACAGGCGTTTCGCCATGCTTCGAAATGGTAAAATCGGTGCGAGCGGGTGCGGTTTCCCGGACGTTTCAAGTTCGACGACGCGCCATTGGGGTACAAAGGGAAAAAGATAAAATGCAGCAATTTCCAACCGTGTCCCTGATTGGTGCGCCGACCGACATCGGCGCCGGCGATCGCGGCGCCTCGATGGGGCCCGAAGCGCTGCGCGTCGCCGGTATCGCCGCAGCGCTGAGCGCACGCGGCCTCGACGTGGTCGATCGTGGCAATCTCGTCGGCCCGTTCAATCCCTGGCTGCCGCCGCGCGACGGTTATCGGCACCTGGCCGAGGTCGTCGAATGGAACCGTGCGGTCATGCAGGCGGTCGCTGCGGAGCTGGCACTGCAACGGCTGCCGATCCTGCTCGGCGGCGACCATTGCCTCGCGATCGGCTCGATCGGCGCGGTGGCGCGGCATTGCCGCGAAAGCGGCAGGAAACTGCGCGTGCTCTGGCTCGATGCGCATGCGGATTTCAACACCTCGACGATTACCCCGTCGGGCAACATCCACGGCATGCCGGTGGCGTGCCTGTGCGGCTACGGCCCGCGCGAGCTGACCGAGCTGGGCGGCGCCGCGCCGATGCTCGACAAGAACACGATCCGCCAGATTGGCATCCGTTCGGTCGACGAAGGCGAGAAGCGGCTCGTGCACGACGTCGGCCTCGACATCTACGACATGCGCTACATCGACGAGATCGGCATGCGCCGCGCGATGGAAGAAGCGCTCGACGGTGTCGACGACGCGACCCATGTGCACGTCAGTTTCGACGTGGACTTTCTCGATCCGGGCATCGCCCCCGGCGTCGGCACCACCGTGCCCGGCGGGCCAAATTACCGCGAAGCGCAACTGGTGATGGAGATGATCGCCGATACCGGCCGGCTCGGTTCGCTGGATATCGTCGAACTCAATCCCGCCTTCGACAGCCACAACCAGACCGGCAAGCTCGCGGTCGACCTCGTCGAAAGTCTGTTCGGCAAATCGACCCTGATGCGCGGCTAGCGCATCAGGGTTGTCCTGATGCCGGGAGCGTGAACATCGCCCTACTGGGCCTTCTTCTCAGCGCGCGCCATTGTCCCGGACAAATTTCATCAACGATGCGAACGCGGATGGAACCATTGGATCGGCGGCATCGAGTTCGTAGCGCTGCGCATCATGCTGGATCGAAATCTTGTAGCGTCGTGCATCTGGTATAGGCGCGGCTTTCACCGCGCCATGGCTGGCTTTTTCCGCCAAGGCAAGGTCGAGCAGACGCTGCAGCTCCGCGCGCCGATCCGCGGGCAGCTTGGCGTCGTCGAGCGCAATGGGTGCGGCGAGTCCCGGAAACGCCGCAAACCCGCCGTCGGTAACAAGCTCGATGCGCATTCAACCTCCGCTGCAAGACCAATCGCTGTACGGACGGATTCTACAACGCCGAGCCGGACACTCCGGCTTGCCCGGCGGCTTGCGTCACAGTACGCCGACCTGGTGCCAGGCGCCGGCGACCGCCTTGGCCTGCGGCTTGGTAGCGCCGTACAGTTTGCCGGCGGTGGCGACGGTCAGCTTCGCGAAGCTCTGGAAGCTTGCGTTCGATTTCAACTTCGGGTCCAGCAAGGTTTCGTACCAGATGCGCCCGGCTTTTTCCCAGGCATGGCCGCCGATTTTCTTTGCCGCGAGATAAAACGCGCGGTTGGGAATGCCGGAGTTGATGTGCACGCCACCGTTGTCCGACGCGGTGTTCACGTAGCCGCTCATGCTCGCCGGTTGCGGATCCTTGCCGAGCACCGGATCGTCATACGCGGTGCCGGGCGCTTTCATCGAGCGCAGCGCAACCCCTTTTACGCCCGGTGCCAACAGCCCGGCACCGATCAGCCAATCGGCGCTCGCGGCCGTCTGGTTTTTCTTGAATTGCTTGATCAGCGACCCGAACACATCGGATATGGACTCATTCAGCGCGCCCGATTGACCGGAATAGGCCAGCGCTGCGGTGTGCTCGGTCACGCCGTGGGTGAGTTCATGGCCGATCACGTCGAGCGAAATCGTGAAACGGTTGAAGAGCTTGATGTCGCCATCGCCGAATACCATCTGCTGGCTGTTCCAGAACGCGTTATCGTAGTTGCTGCCGTAATGCACGCTGGCGAAAAGCTGCATGCCCGCGTCGTCGATGGAATTGCGGTGGAAGTTGTTCAGATAGAAATCGAACGTGGCGCCGAGACCGTCATAGGCTTCGTTGACGCCGACATCGGCCGAAGGAGGCGAGCCTTCGGCGCGCACGACGGTCCCCGGAAGTTGCTGGAGGTGCTTGGCGTCGTAGATCGTGCGGTGCTTCGTCGGCGGCGAAACCGACAGCGGCGAAGCGATGCCTTGCTGGCCTTTCGCCGCGGCAGCGACCGTTGCCCGGAACTGTCTGAAGGAATGGTCCACAGACAGGACATCGACGGCTTGTGCGCGCTGCTTGGCCGTTCCGTGTTTGGAAATCGAGATCAGGATATGTGGCGGCAGGATGCAGAAGATGGAACCACGACCGCTCGTTTTGCCGGTAACGTTGCACATGAAACTCTCCTTGCTCATGAGGTGGAAGCGGGGACGAAAATTCCCGGTTGGCAAATCCTGCGGTGTCGCGGGAACGCCAAAAAAGAGCGCCTGCAGCGACGCGTGTCCTTGATTAACTCTTCTGTGTTTGCAAAGAAGGATTACAGCGCAGGCGCGATTCGCGATATCGCGCAGTCGGCCCGACGGGCGACGCCGACGTCTGCCGCTGGAATGCAGCTAGCGTTTCTTGCTATGCCGCGGGCCGGTGCGTGAGGCGCCCGGCGTGCTGGAATCGCCTTTCACATTGCGGCTGATGCGCAGGCGTTGCCCGGCGACCCAGACTTTCTTGAGGTGGTCCAGCAATTCCGGCGGCATGCCTTCGGGCAGATCGATCAGGCTGTGGTCGTCTTCGATGCTGATGCGGCCGATATGCTTGCTGTCGAGACCTGCCTCGTTGGCGATCGCACCGACGATATTGCCGGGCTTCACGCCGTGCGCATGACCGACTTCGACGCGGAAGGTTTCCATGCCGGCTTCCGTGGTGCGCGGAGCTGAGGCCTCGCGTGCCGACTCGTGGTGGCGCGGCGCAGACCGCTCGGCGCGCGGCTCGTGGGCGCTCGCATCGGTATGCGTTGATGACGGTCTAGCGTTGGCCGCGGGCGTCATGTCGCGGCGCGCTTCTTTTCTTCTGCCATCCGCGGAGGGCACGAAACGAGGCGAGTCCGTCGCCCGTTGCGTCCTGTCTGGAAAGGTTTTTCCTTCGTGCCTGGCGCGCTTGTCGAACGCACCGGGTTTGCCGGGCGCGCGCGCTTCGCGTTCGCCGAATGGCTTGCGCTGCGGCCGTTCCGCGCCGGGATAGACGTCGTTCTGCGCCTTCGCGTTGTCGAGCAGCAAGGGCTTGTCGCCCTGCGCGAGACGGGCGAGCGCTGCGGCGATTTCGATTGCCGGCACGTTGTGCTCGCGTTCGTATTGCTCGATCACATCGCGGAACACGGCGAGGCTGTCGGCGCCCAGCGCGGCAGCGATGCGATCCTTGAAGCGCGCGACGCGCCGCTCGTTGACGGTTTGCACCGACGGTAGCTGCATCGGCTCGATCGGCTGGCGCGTGGCGCGCTCGATTGCGCGCAACATATTGCGTTCGCGCGGAGTCACGAACAGGATCGCTTCGCCCTCGCGCCCGGCGCGGCCGGTGCGGCCGATGCGATGCACATACGACTCGGTGTCGTTGGGAATATCGAAATTGAGCACATGGCTGATGCGCTCGACGTCGAGGCCGCGCGCGGCGACGTCGGTGGCGACGAGGATATCGAGCTTGCCGTCCTTGAGTTGCGCGATCGCGCGTTCGCGCTGCGCCTGAATCAGGTCGCCGTTGATCGCGGCGGCGGAAAATCCGCGTGCCTGCAGCCGCTCGGCGAGTTCCTCGGTGCCCTGCTTGGTGCGCGCGAACACGATCATCGCGTCGAATGGCTCGGCTTCGAGAATGCGCGTCAAGGCATCGAGTTTCTGCATGCCGCTGACCAGCCAGTAACGCTGGCGGGTTTTCGCTACCGTTGTGGTTTTGCCCTTGATCGCGATTTCCACCGGATCGCGCAAATAGGTTTGCGCGATGCGTTTGATCGGCGCCGGCATCGTTGCCGAGAACAGGGCGATCTGGCGCTTCGGCGGCGTCTTCTTCAGCACCGTCTCGACATCGTCGATGAAGCCCATGCGCAGCATTTCGTCGGCTTCGTCGAGCACGAGGCAAGCGAGTTGCGACAGGTCGAGCGAGCCGCGTTCGAGATGATCGATGACGCGACCCGGCGTGCCGACCACGACGTGCACGCCGCGGCGCAGACCGCTGAGCTGCGGGCCATAGGCTTGGCCGCCGTAAATCGGCAGCACATGGAAGCCGGGCAGATGCGTGGCGTAACGCTGAAAGGCTTCGGCCACCTGGATCGCGAGTTCGCGCGTCGGCGCGAGGACCAGGGCCTGCGGTTTGCTTTTGGCCAGATCCAGGCGCTGCAGGATCGGCAGCGCAAACGCGGCGGTCTTGCCGGTACCGGTCTGCGCTTGGCCGAGCACGTCGCGGCCGGCCAGCAGATGCGGAATCGTCGCGGCCTGAATTGGCGAGGGCGTTTCGTAACCGACTTCGGTCAATACCTTGAGCAGTTCCGCACGCAGGGCGAGGTCGGCAAATGCAGCAATGGCGATCGGTGTGCCGGGCGACGGTGCGGACATATGGGGCTCAGTGGCATCGCTTCGCACGTGGCGAGGCGACGGATGGGGCGGGCCTGCATTATCCGCCTCCGCAGGGAGGCGCGATAGACGCCGCGCCGGTCAGGAGGCCGGATCGGGGACGAATTGCTGCGGAAACGGCTGCGGTTCGCGCGCGATCGGCCGCGGCACGAGGATGACGCCGCGCGCAACGAGATTGTTGTAGCTGTCGTACCAGATCGAGACCACTTCATTTGGCTGAGCGCTGGCGCGATCGAAATTTGTATACGTCACCTGCGAGACTTCGCGCGCGCCGTGCCCGGTGCCGAGCGATTCATCCTTTGATTCACGGTGTTGTTTGCTGTAGGCCAGCGCATCGGCGCGAGTCGCATTGCCGGCGGCTTGCGCGGGTTCGTCGCGCGCAGCGCCGGCCTGGGCCTCAGCCGATTCCGCAGGTGCCGACGCCGGTGCAGGCGCGCCCGCTGCGGACGACTTCGCGGCTGGCGCATAGCGATCGGCAAGCGGGGCGTCGGCGATCTTCCCTTCGCGCCAGAACAGCGGTTTCTCGCGAAACACCGCAACGCCAATCACGCCGACGTTGTTCGGCCGCCCTGTGCGCGCGGCATAGCTGTTGTCGAGCGCGGTGAAATTGAATTGCGCGACCTCGCTCATGTTTTTGCGCCAGCCGTTCACCTCGGTGCTCTGATACGCATCGAGGACATAGCCTGTTTGCTCGGGGTTGGCGGTTTCGCCGGAAATCGCATTCACGCCGTCGACCGACAACACCGCGAGCACGCGTGCGCCGACGCGGTTGGCGATGCGCACGCTGTAACGATGGCCGGGTGTGCCGGCGACATACAGTTTCCCTTCGCGTGCGTGCGTGGTCAGGCCGGTTCCGGTGTCGCGGTCGATCACGCTGATATCGACGAGGGCGCCCGCGTGCGCGGCCGGCGTGCAGGACAGAGCGGCAAGAGTGAGCAGGGACAGCAGGGTATTCATCGATCGCCTCCGTTGTGATTGGTGAACGATGCAACGGGGCCGCGGGCGCTGCGGGGTTAAGCCTCGCCGCCGCTCGCGATGAAAGACCCGACCATTTGCGGCCAATCTTGTCGCACGCATCTATTTCGGCATAAACTATGCGCATTCGTAATGCGCATTCGAGGTGTGCGATGGCGAAGATGAGCAATTCGGCAAAGAAAGCGACCAACGTCAGCATACGCAGCGATCTGCTCGCGGACGCGCGCGCATTGAACATCAATCTATCGCAAGAATTCGAAAAGCATCTTGCCGAAGTCGTGCGCAAGCACCGCGCCGAACAATGGCTGCGCGATAATCACGAGGCGATCGAGGCGTATAACCTGCACATCGAACGCGACGGCTTGTGGAATGACGAGTACCGGACGTTCTGATGCGCTTCGACGTCTATGCCAACGAGAATCAACTGACGCGCAAGAAGGTCCCTTTTCTTCTTGTGCTCCAGTCAGGCCTGCTCGACGGACTGGACACTACCGTTGTGGCCCCTCTGGGCAAACCTTCGGTCGTGGCCGGAAAATTGGTGCAGATGCTGACCCCGCTGCTCGATGTCGAAGGCGTCGGTTACGTGATGTATACGCCCGAACTCGCCGCCATCCCGAATGCGCGACTGAGAAAGCGTATCGCGAATATCGAATCGCAGCGTGACACGATCGTGCGCGCACTGGACTTTCTCTTCGACGGCATCTGAGCTGCATCTCTGGAAAACACAATGCAGAAAACCCGAATCCTGACCGGCATCACCACCACCGGCACGCCGCATCTGGGCAACTATGTCGGTGCGATCCGGCCCGCGATTGCCGCGAGCCGCGATGCGAACGCCGAATCGTTCTATTTTCTCGCCGACTACCACGCGCTGGTGAAATGCGACGATCCGGCGCGCGTGCAGCGCTCGACCCTGGAAATCGCCGCGAGCTGGCTGGCCTGCGGTCTGGATCCACAGAAAGTATACTTTTACCGGCAATCGGATATTCCGGAGATTCCCGAACTGACCTGGCTGCTCACCTGTGTCACTGCGAAAGGTCTGCTCAATCGTGCGCATGCCTACAAGGCGACCACGGATGCCAATCGCGAAAAGGGCGAGGATGCCGATGCGGGCATCACCGCGGGCCTGTACATGTACCCGGTGCTGATGGCCGCGGACATCCTGATCTTCAACGCACACAAGGTGCCGGTCGGGCGCGACCAGATCCAGCATATCGAGATGGCGCGTGATATCGGCCAGCGCTTCAATCATCTCTACAGCGGCGAGTATTTCACCTTGCCCGAAGCCGCGATCGAGGACAACGTCGCGACCCTGCCCGGCCTCGACGGGCGCAAGATGTCGAAAAGCTACAACAACGCGATTCCGCTGTGGCTGGACGCAAAGGACTTGCGCAAGGCGATCCTCGGCATCGTCACCAACTCACAAGCGCCGGGCGAGGCGAAGAATCCGGACGATTCGAATATCTTCAGCATCTATCGGGCTTTCGCGAGCGCGGAAGAAACCGCCGCGATGCGTCAGGCCTTCGTCGATGGCATCGGCTGGGGCGACGCGAAACAGAAACTGTTCGAGCGTATCGATGCGGAGCTTGCGCCGATGCGCGAGAAGTACACGGCGCTGATCGCGAAACCCGAACAAATCGAAGAAACCTTGAACGCGGGTGCTGCGCGCGCACACGTTTTGATAAAGGATTTCATCAAAGATCTGCGCGAAGCGGTCGGCCTGAAATCATTGTCGGTTGCGCCGTCGAGTCCCCTGACGGAGAACGATCAGCTATTCGCGCGCGCTTACAAAGCGGCCCTCGGAAGTGATGAAGTAATCCCGTTGGAAGTGAAAGGCCCCTGGCCAGACGGTGAAAAAATTGGTTTGACTATCAGTTACTCGCAACGAGGAACGTTCGTTGCGGAGGATTTCCCGTCCATGCCAGAAGCGGGGCGAGCGAAAAAAAAGTTGGAGAAAGGAATAGGACTGAAAGTCGATAGAACGCGCAATGAAGACGGTCTCTATGCACTGGAGCTTTACCTTGACGACAAAAAAATTGGGCGGGGTAACGCTTTCAGCGTTGCGTCAGATGCCGATGCAGAGGAAGCCAAATTTTGGCAGTCCGTGGAGATGAGGAAGGCTCAAAACGCAGAACTGGCGAGGAAAGACTAGTGTTGCCGGTGATTACGACCACGCATTTGCGTGCGGTCCGAACTGCGTGTGCTGCTTGTGAACGACGCAGAAGGGCTGACGAGTCGGTGTTTCCATCATTCAGGCAGACTGCGATTTCTTGCGCGCAGATTTTTTCGCGCGTGCATGCGTCGATTCAAGGCGGAAGCAGCCCGGCAGCAGCTCGCCGATCGTCGCGATGCGGATATCGCCGCGCAGATTGGTCATGATTACGCGCAGGCCCGCGCCGCCCTGTTCGAGCAGAACCTGCCGGCAGGCGCCGCAGGGTGCGACCGGCTCGGGCGTATCAGCGACGACGGCGATCGCGTGCAGCGGCTTGCTCGCCGCGCCCGTCGCGTGCGCGGAAAAAATCGCGGTGCGTTCGGCGCAGTTGGTCAGGCCATAGACGTCGGACTCGACATTGCAGCCGAGCACGATGCTGCCGCCGTAGCGCGCGGCAGCGCCGACCTTGAACTGCGAGTGCTGCACGTGGGCGCGCAGCCGTGCTTTTTTTGCCGCGTCGACCAGTTGCCGGTCGGCGCGCGTCAAGCGATCCTGCTTCATGGAAATAGTGCGATCACGGGGGTCGATCTGAATAGCCGGATTTGCGCCGCGCGTCAATTGGCGAGCGCGAGATCGCCGAGCAAGGCCTGCAGAAAACGCGCGGCCTCGCCGCCGGTGACCGCGCGATGATCGAACGAGAGCGAGATCGGCATCACCCGATGCGTCTCGATGCCGCCCATCACCGCAACGACGTCGTGGCTCAGCTTGCCGGCCGCGACGATCGCGACGCAGGGCGGCACCACGATCGGCGTCGCGTAGCGCCCGGCGAATACGCCGAAGTTGGACAGCGAAATGGTATAGCCGGCCAGTTCCTGCGGCGGGATGCTGCGATCGCGCACACTTTTGAGCAGATCGTCGAGCGCCGTGCGTAGATGTTTCGCATCCAGCACATCGGCGTTGCGCAGCGCCGGCACAAACAGGCCATCCGCGGTATCCACCGCGATGCCGATATCAACATGGGAATGCAGGGTGCGCGTCAACTGCTCGCCATCGAACCACGCGTTCAACGCGGGCACGGCCTTGCACGCGGCGACGATCGCACGCAACAGGCGCACGCTGATATCGTTGCCCGGTCGCCATGCCTGGATATCGGCATCGTCGAAGATGGTGGTCAACACGACTTTCGCGTGCGCATCGGCCATCACGCGCGCCATATTGCGGCGCACACCCTTGAGCTGGGCGGGTTCGCCGTATTCGCTGCCTTCTGCGGTCGTTGCATGGGGGCGCGTTGCGCTGGGCGCGGGCGAAGCCATGACTGCGGATGGGGGTGAAGCGGGTCGAGCGTCGCTGCCGCGGCGCGATGGTTCGGCTGAGCCGGCACGAGCGGTTGCCTGTGCTGGAGCTGCTTCTTCGCGGGTTGGGGCGCTTGCGCCGCGCTTCGCCGTACCTGCCGCCGCCGCGTCCTTGACGTCCTGCGCCGATACGACGCCATCCGCACGGCTCGGTATAATTCTGGATAAATCCACATTGAGCTTTTTCGCCAGCGCACGCACGGCGGGCACGGCCTTGACGCCGCCGACCGCGATGGCGGCCTCGCTGACCAGGCGATCGCTGGTCTGCATCGTACCGACGACGGTGCCGGCGTCGGGCTTGTCCGCTTCGCTGCGAACGGACGCGGGCGCAGGCGCTGCGGCGTGATGCCCGGTCTCCTCGGATTCGGCGCGCTGCGGTGCGCTGGCATCGATTTCGAAGTCGGCCAGCGCCGCGCCGGTGGCGATCACGTCGCCGTTCGCGCCATAGACTTTGAGCAGTTTGCCCGAGTACGGAGACGGCACCTCGACTATGGCCTTTGCCGTTTCCATCGACACCAGCGGCGCGTCGAGCTTGACCGCATCGCCGGGCTTGACCAGCCATTCGACGATGGTCGCGTCGGGCAGGCCTTCGCCAAGATCTGGCAGACGGAAGGTACGGGTTTCAGGAGGCGATGATTCGCTCATTCGATTGACGCCATCACAGATGCAGAACGATCAATGCGATCAAGGCCGGCAGGGCTTGGACGAAGAAAATTTTCCGGTTAACCGTCAGCCCGCCGTAGATGCCGGCGATGATCACGCAGGTGAGGAAGAAGATTGCCACGTGAAATCCGTGCGAACCGACCAGACTCCAGATCAGGCCGGCGGCGAGGAAGCCGTTGTACAAGCCCTGATTTGCGGCCAGCGTTTTCGACGCGGCGGCAAATTCTGGCGTCAGGTTGAACACCTTGCGTCCGAGCGGCTTGTCCCAGAAAAACATTTCCAGCGCAAGGAAATAAAAATGCAACAGGGCGACGAGGGCGATCAGGATTTGTGAAACCAGATGCATGATGTTTGCTCGATGCGTGTCAGCTTGCGGCCAGCGTGCGTTTTACCGCCGCGACGATGCGTGCGACGCTGGGCAGATAATTCATTTCCAGACGATACAACGGAATATGCGTGTCGTAACCGGTCACGCGTTCGACCGGCGCGACCAGATCGTACATCGCATGTTCGGCGAGGCGCGCGGCGATCTCGCCGCCGAAGCCGCCGGTGTGCGGCGCCTCGTGCACGATCACGCAGCGTTGCGTCTTCTTCACCGATTCATGGATCGTGTCGAAATCGAGCGGCTTGAGCGTGGCCACATCGATCACCTCGGCACTGATGCCTTCCTGCGCGAGCGCGTCGGCGGCCTCCAGCGTTTCCTTGACTTGCGCGCCCCAGGTCACCAGGGTCACATCGCTGCCGTCGCGCAGCACGAAGCAGACATCGAGCGGCAGGGCCTCACCGTCGTCGGCGACCTCTTCCTTGTGCTGGCGATAGATGCGTTTGGGTTCGAAGAAGATCACCGGATCGGGATCGCGAATCGCCGCGAGCAGCAAGCCATAGGCGCGTCCCGGCGACGATGGAAACACCACGCGCAGTCCGGGGACATTGGTGAACAAGGCCTCATTCGCCTCGGAATGATGCTCGGGCGCATGGATGCCGCCGCCCCAGGGCGCGCGGAACACCGCCGGACAACTCAGACGCCCGCGCGTGCGCGTGCGCATGCGCGCGGCGTGGCAGACGATCTGCTCGATCATCGCGTACATGAAGCCTTCGAACTGCGCCTCGGCGACCGGGCGCATGCCTTGCGCGGCGAGGCCGACCGCGAGGCCGGCGATCATCGCTTCGTCGAGCGGCGTGTCGATCACGCGGCTCGCGCCGAATTTCTGCTGCAGGCCGGCCGTTGCGCGGAACACGCCGCCGTTCGCGCCGACATCCTCGCCGAGCACGACCACCGACGGATCGCGCGCCATCTCGTGCGCGAGAGCCATGGTGACGCCTTCGATCAAGGTGATTTGCGGCATCGCCGGCTCAGGCCCTGCCCGCTGCGATGGCGAGTGCACGCGCGCGTTGGCGCTCCAGATCGAGCGGCAGTTCGGCGTAGGTGTAATCGAACATCGCGGTCAGCGGCTGCGCCTTGATTTCCAGATAGGCGTTCACTTCGGCGTCGGCGCGTGTCGCGCAATCGATCAGCAGTTCCTTTTCCTCGATCTCGCTCCAGGCGTTCAAGTCCATCAGATACGTGCGCAAGCGTTTGATCGGTTCCTGCTGCCAGGCTGCGGCGACTTCCTCTTCGCTGCGGTAGCGGCGCGCGTCGTCGGCGGTGGTGTGGTCGGACAGGCGATAGGTGATCGCTTCGATCAGGGTTGCGCCGTGGCCGTGGCGCGCGCGTTTGACTGCATGATCGAGCGCGGCACGCAGCGCGATCAGATCGTTGCCGTCCACCTGCAGGCTTTCGATGCCGGCGGCGATGCCTTTCTGCGCCAGCGTCTGTGCCCCGGTCTGCATTTTTCGCGGCGTCGAGATTGCGTACTGGTTGTTGACGATGAGCACGACCAGCGGCAGCGTCATTGCGCCGGCGACATTGATCGCGCCGTAGAAATCGGCTTTCGAGGTACCGCCGTCGCCGACCGTGGTCAGCGCGACGCGTGGCTCCTTGCGGATCTTGAACGCGAGCGCGGCACCGGCGCCATGCAGGGTCTGGGTCGCGATCGGCACGCTCCAGGCGAAATCGTGTGCCGGCCCGGAAAAATCGTTGCCGCGTTCGTCGCCGCCCCAGTACAGCAGGACTTCGCGCGGCTTCACGCCGCGATAGAACTGCGCGGCGTAGTCGCGATAGAACGGCACGAACACATCGTCCTCGGCCAGCGCCGATCCGGCCGCGGCATAGGCCGCCTCCATGCCCAGGCACGAAGCATACGTGCCGAGCTTGCCGGTGCGCTGCAGCGCGATCGCCTTGCCGTCGAACACGCGTACGAAGTTCATCAGCTTGTACAGCTCGACGAGCTGGCGGATATCGCGCGCGAACGCAGGCACGTCCTCGCGCGTGAGCTTGCCCGTCGCGTCGAGGTATTGCAGGTATTCGATTTCGAAGGTGGCGACGATGTTCACGCGGTTGTTGCAGGTTGTTCCGCGATGCGGGGGGTTGCTAAATAGCAGCCGACGCGTCTTCAATGCAAGGCCCGGTGCAACACGCACCGGGCCTGTTGTGCTGCGGTCGCAAGGCGTCCGCGTACTACGGCTTGCCGTGCGTAAACGTCACTTCCAGTGTGCAATCCGCGGTTATCGGCGCGGTGTAGATCTGCTTGCCGGTCAAGTCTGCACCGCGCAGCTATACTCATCATCACTGTTCCAACCCCGTCGTGTGTTGACCCCGTCCAGATTCTGCATACGAACCGTGACAGGTTCAACCGTGGTGGAGGTAAATTTTTTGTGAAGCCCTACGGATTCCACGTTCATGAGTGCTGAAGAAAATCGTCGCGAGCTGGAAGCCGGGATCGAGCTGGATCTGCGCGATCGCCTGAGCTACGGCGGCTATCTGCATCTGGATCGGCTGTTGTCCGCGCAGCAGCCGCTGTCGAATCCGCCGCATCACGACGAGATGCTGTTCATCATCCAGCATCAGGTCGCCGAGTTGTGGATGAAGCTCATCGTGCACGAGTTGCGTGCGGCGATTGCGCATCTGCAAATCGATGAGCTGGACCCGTGCTTGAAGATTCTCGCGCGGGTCAAACAGATCCAGCGCCAGTTGTTCGAGCAGTGGGCGGTACTCGAGACGCTGACGCCGAGCGAATATCTGGAATTCCGCCATGTGCTGGGGCCTTCGTCCGGATTCCAGTCGCTGCAATATCGTCTGGTCGAATTCCTGCTCGGCAACAAGAACGCGGACATGATCGCGGTGTTCGCGCACGCTCCGACGCAACAGGCCGAGCTGCGTGCGGCGCTCGACGCGCCGAGTCTGTACGACGAATTCCTGCGCTATCTCTCGCGCCACGGCCACGCCGTGCCACGCGCCTGTATCGAACGCGATTTCGCCCAGCCGCACCAGCGCAACGCCGAACTGGTCGGCGTGTTGCGCCAGATCTACGAGCAGCGCGAACGTTACTGGACCGACTACCACATGTGCGAGCAGCTGGTGGACGTCGAGGAGAGTTTCCAGCTCTGGCGCTTCCGGCATATGAAAACCGTCGAGCGCATTATCGGTTATCGGCGCGGTACGGGCGGTTCGTCCGGCGTGGGGTTCCTGAAAAAAGCGCTGGAGCTGACTTTTTTCCCCGAGTTGCTTGAAGTGCGCACGATTATCGGCACCTAGTCGGCACCTGGATCGGTCGCGGCGCCGGGGCGAACGTCCTTTTCCGCGCTGCATCACGCAATTCGTTTGACGCCGCCGTGCGAAGCAGTTACACCTTGCGTTTGGGGGCGCCATCCATCGGGCGCAACAATTCATCATCGCGCGCATGGGCCGCGCGACTTTTCCTGGAGCAGATCATGGCGGCAACCGACGCAGCGGCTACTGAAGCCACGGCCGTGCACAAGGAATTCCCCGAACTGCTTGGGCATCCGGCGCCGTTGTGGATGCTGTTCATGACCGAGTTCTGGGAGCGTTTCTCGTTCTACGGCATGCGTTGGGCGCTGACCCTGTACATCGTCGCGGAGTTTTTCCACGGCGATGCCGCGGGCGAAGGCTACGCCAATCGCACCTACGGCGCGTATCTCGCGCTCGTCTATGCAGCCGGACTGTTCGGCGGCTATATCGCCGATCGCCTGATCGGGCATCAACGCTCGATCCTGACCGGCGCGATCGTGATGGGCGCGGGTCTGTTCGTGATGATGGTGCCGAACCAGCAGATTTTCGTGATCGGTCTGGCCCTCGTGATCATCGGCAATGGTCTGTTCAAGCCGAATATCTCGACGATGGTCGGCGAGTTGTATGCGCAGGGCGATCGCCGCCGGGACGCGGGCTTCACGATTTTCTACATGGGCATCAACGCCGGCGCGCTGATATCGCCGATCGTGACCGACTGGCTGGCGAGCGTGATCACCGATACGCCGATGGTGCAGAACTACAAGGTCGTGTTCGCCGCGGCGGGCGTGGGCATGCTGATTTCGTATTTCTGGTTCTGGTTCGGCCGGCGCCAGCTGCAGGGCATCGGCGAGCCGCCGACCGACGCCAGCAGCTCACGCAGTCTGGGATTCGTCGCCATCTATCTCATCGTCGGCGTGCCGCTGGTGTATTACCTCATCGCGCAACTCGGCGCGACGGCGCTGGCCTGGGTCCTCGGCATACTTTTTATCGGCCTGGCCGCGATGCTGTTGATCGAGGGCATTCGCGAGGGTGCGGTCGCGCGCGACAAGGTGATCGCGATGCTGATCATCTTCACCTTCAACGTGTTGTTCTGGATGTTCTTCGAACAGGCCGGCAGTTCGTTCAATTTTCTGGCCGAGAAGATCGTGCATCGCGATTTCGGCAGCTGGGAGTTTCCGGTGGCCTGGTTCCAGTCGGTCAACTCGCTGGCGATCATCGGGCTCGCGCCGCTGCTCGCCTGGATCTGGGTGCGCATGGGCCAGCGCGACAAGGAGCCGTCGATTTCGCGCAAGTTCGGTCTGGGTCTGATCGGCAACGGCTTCGCATTCCTGCTGTTGATGTATGCGTTGACCTATCTCGTCGATGCCGGGCAGAAGATTCCGTTCTGGACCTTGTTCATGGTCTACGTGATCCAGTCCGTGGGCGAGCTATGCCTGTCGCCGATCGGCTTGTCGATGGTGACCAAGCTCGCGCCCCCGCGCTATGTCGCCTTCGCCATGGGCGGCTGGTTCCTCTCGGTCGCCAACGGCAACAATCTGTCGGGCATCTTCGCCGGCGAGATGAGCGGTGAAACCGGCATGACGACCACATCCGCGCTGAGCGGCTACACCTTCGGCTTCTGGTCGCTGATGGGCGCCGGCGTGCTGCTGTTCCTGATCGCGCCGCTGATCAACAAACTCATGCACGGAGTAAAGTGACCTCAGGATGAGGTCATCCCGTGCAGCACATGGATGTGCGATGACACGGGATCCAGTTTTCAGACCGCCATGAGGTCATCCCGTGCAGCACATGGATGTGCGACGACACGGGATCCAGTGACTTTCCTCGAACTCTACGGCGCGAGCCTTCGCCGCCCGTCGGCAGTATCATTGCGTCCATCCTGGCTGCGGAACTGCGGCCGAAAATGATTCGCGGAGTCGAGCATGAGCGCACAACCCCTTGCAACCGCCGCCGGTGTACAGCCCGAGCAGTTCGAGAACCCGATGGGTATCGACGGTTTCGAGTTCGTCGAATTCGCGTCGGCCGAGCCGGCCAAGCTGCACGAGCTGTTCCGCAAGATGGGTTTCGTCCAGGTCGCGCGGCACAAGACGCGGCCGATCTACAACTATCGGCAGAACGACGCCACGTTCCTGATCAACGAGGATCCCGATTCGTTCGCGGCCGAT
>NZ_DATBQK010000013.1:0-20751 GCF_036560865.1 Rudaea sp. | reverse complement strand
TGATCAGGCCGCGGCCGTAATCCTGGATCGCCGCGGCGAAGATTTCCGAGGCCGAAGCCGAGTTGCGGTTGACCAGCACCGCCAGCGGACCGCCCCACGCCATGCCGGCGTTCTGATCGTCTTCCGGGGTGATGCGCCCGTCCGCGCTGCGCACCTGCACCACCGGGCCCTTGTCGATGAACAGGCCGGTGAGATCGGTCGCCTCGTTGAGCGAGCCGCCGCCGTCGTTGCGCAGATCGATGAGTACGCCTTCGACCTTCTGCTTCTTCAGATCGACGAGCAGTTTCTCCACGTCGCGCGTGGCGCTCTTGTAGTTCTTGTCGCCGCGACGATGCGCGTCGAAATCCTGGTAGAAGGTCGGCAGCGAGATCACGCCGATGCGATGCGTCACGTCGCCGTCCCTGGTTTCGATGATCGAGCTTTTCGCCGCCTGCTCATCGACCACGACTTTTTTGCGCACCAGCGCGACCGTCACATGCTTGCCGTCTTGGCCGGCGTCGGCCGGCAGGATTTCCAGGCGCACGGTGGTGTCCTTGGCGCCGCGAATCTTGTCGACGACGTCGTCGAGCCGCCAGCCGATCACGTCGGTCAACGATCCGGCCTCGCCTTGGCCGACGCCGACGATGCGGTCGCCGATCTTGACCTTGCCCGACATCGCTGCCGGTCCGCCCGGTACGATTTCGCGGATCGCGGTGTAATCCTCGTCACGCTGCAGCACCGCACCGATACCCTCGAGCGAGAGCTTCATCGCGATATCGAAATTCTCGGCCTGGCGCGGCCCGAGATAATTGGTGTGCGGCTCAATCGCCATCGCATAGGAATTCATGAAGGTCTGGAACACATCCTCGCTATTGAGCTGATGGATGCGGTCGATGTAGTTGGCGTAGCGTTTGTCCAGAGTTTCGCGAATCTTCGCGTCGTCCTTGCCGGCGAGCTTCAGACGCAGCCAGTCGTTCTTCACACGCTTGCGCCAGATGTCGTTGACCTCATCGACGGTCTGCGCCCACGGCGCTTTCTCGCGCTGGTACTGGTAGCTTTCGTCCTTGCTGAAATCGAAGCCTTTCTTGAGCTGCTCGCGCGCGTATGCGGTGCGCTCGGCGACGCGCTGGGTATAGACATTGAAGATCGTGAACGGAGCGCTCAGATCCTGATCGTAGATCGCGCGGCCGAGCTTGTCGCGCGCGGGCGTGAAGCTGTCGATATCGGACTTGAGGAAGAACAGGCGGTCGGCATCGAGCGCATCCAGATAGCGATCGAAAATCTTCCGCGACATCGCTTCATCGAGCGGCTCCGCCTTGTAATGCATGCGCGTGAGGAAGCGCGCGGCCATCAATGCCGCGGTGGCCTGGTCCGGCGTCGCCTTGAGCGCGAGCGCGCCCGCATCGGCCGCGGGTTTTGCGTTCGCGGTCGCGAGCAGAACGAAAATCATCAATACCGGCACGATCCAGAGCGATCGGCTGCTGCGCACTACCATCTCAATTCTCCGTTGCTGGTGCGATCGTCGGTGATCGCATGAAACAAAAACTATTTTTTTGCGCCCATCATGATCGCGAAGATCACGCAGACATTCTTACTGACCGGCCATTCAAGCGACTTCTTCCACGTAACCGGCTGCATGCGCCATCTGGTCGGCGTGGTACGACGAGCGCACCAGCGGACCGGAGGCGACATGCTCGAAGCCGAGCTTGCCGCCGTATTCGGCCAGCGCATCGAACTGCGCCGGCTCCCAGTAGCGCAACACCGGATGATGGTGCGCAGTCGGTTGCAGATATTGCCCGATGGTCACCATATCGACCGCATGCGCACGCAGATCGTTCAACGCGCCATGTACCTGTTCCAGGGTTTCGCCCAGGCCCAGCATGATGCCGGACTTGGTCGGCACCTGCGGATGTTGCGCCTTGAAACGTTGCAGCAGGCTTAACGACCAGTCGTAGTCCGCGCCGGGACGCACGTTCGGATACAGCTCGCGTACGGTTTCCAGATTGTGATTGAACACATCGGGCGGCGCTTCGGCGAACACTTCGAGCGCGCGTTGCATGCGCCCCTTGCCGCGAAAATCCGGGGTCAGCGTCTCGATCTTGATCGATGGATTGAGCGTGCGCACTTCGCGAATGCAATCGGCGAAATGGCTCGCGCCGCCGTCGCGCAGATCGTCGCGATCGACCGAGGTGATGACGACGTAGCGCAGGCCCATGTCGCGGATGGTTTCCGCCAGATGGCGCGGTTCCTCGAGGTCGGGCGGCTTGGGCCGGCCATGCGCGACGTCGCAGAACGAACAGCGCCGCGTGCAGACCTCGCCGAGGATCATGAACGTTGCGGTGCCCTTGCCGAAACACTCGTGGATGTTCGGACAGGACGCTTCTTCGCACACGGTAACAAGGCGGTTCGCGCGCAATTTGGATTTCAACTTCGCCACCGCATTGCCGGGTGGAATGCGCACGCGGATCCAGCTCGGTTTGCGCAACATAGGCGCGCTGTCGAAACCGGCGCGGTTGCGCGCGATCTTGTCCTCGCCGAGCTGCTTCGCGCCCGGCTCGGGCAGGGTCGGCAAAACCGCCGCCGCCGCCGCTGCGCCGATCAGGGCGATCGGAATGGTTTTATCCAGGGAATTCATGCGCCCACGCTAACATCCACGACGGGTTTTGCGCCAGCGCCAATGGTCACGGGCGGCGCTTCGATACGCGCCTGCAAGCCGAAATGGCGGGCCAACTGCGCGATGAGTTCGGCCTCCACATCGGCCAGTTTCGATGGGCCGCCCAGATCCATCATTTGCGTCACCTGCAAACCCTGGAAACCGCAGGGGTTGATGCGCTGAAACGGCTCCAGATCCATGTTCACGTTGAACGCGAGCCCGTGAAACGTGCAGCCGCGGCGCACGCGCAGACCCAGCGCGGCGACCTTGGCCCCGGCCACGTACACGCCGGGTGCGCCCGGCTTGCGCTGCGCGCCGATATTCCAGGCGGCCAGCGTGTCGATGATCGACTGCTCGATCCGGCAGACGAACTCGCGGATGCCGATACCAAGGCGGCGCAGATCGACCAGCGGATAGGCGACGATCTGGCCCGGCCCGTGATAGGTCACCTGGCCGCCACGATCCACCGGCACTACCGGAATCTCACCGGGCATCAGCACATGCTCCCACTTGCCAGCCTGGCCGAGGGTGAACACCGGCGTGTGTTCGACCACCCACAATTCATCGGGAGTATCCGCATCACGCGCATCGGTGAATGCCTGCATCGCGCGCCAGATCGGCTCATAGGCTTGCAGGCCGGGGAAGCGGCGGACGAGCAAGTGCCGGGACTCGGGACTCGGGGCTCGGGACTCGGTGGAGCACGCAGGGTTCATGTTTCTTCGTCGTTTATCTACAAACTCATGTCACGTCGCAAATGCGCAAAATCAAGAGCGCAATCTCTCTTTCCCGAATCCCGAATCCCGAGTCCCGGCTCTTTCACAACGTCCAGCGCACCGACGGGTCGGCGCGCAAGGCGGCATGCGCGGCGGCGTATTTTTCACGCGAGGGGCAAGTGAACGTGACGCTGACCGAAACATAATGCCCTTCGCTCGACGGTCGCGTGCGCAGGCTGCCGTTGAGCACGGACAGGCCCAGCCCTGCGATCAGTTCCGGCATGCGTTCCTCAAGACCGGTATTCGCCTTGCCCACCGCCGTGATCTCGAACGCCCCGGGAAACTGGAAACCCTGATCGGAATTTTCAGCATGGATGTCGTCGAGATTTTTCATTGCACGGGTGCTGCCGGAGCGGCTACGGCGGTACTCGGCGCGGCCGAGGTCTCCGTGGTCGGGGCGCTCTTGAACCACAGCCCCACGTCGTCGGAGAAACGCCGCCAGAGACCGCCTTCGGGTTCATCGCCGAGGACGACCAATGGACGCTCGATCAGGACCTTGTCGTCGAGCTTGACGCGCAACACGCCGATCTTCTGACCCTTCGCATAGGGCGCGATCAGGCGACTGGGCAACTCCATCGTCGCTTTCAAATCGTTGTAGCGGCCGCGCGGCAGGGTGATCAGCATGTCGTCGGCCAGGCCCAGACCGATCTTGTCGTTCGCGCCGCGCCACAGCACCGGCTGCGCGAGCGGCTTGTTCGCGTCGTAGAGCTTGTGCGTTTCGAAAAAGCGGAAGCCGTAGTTGAGTACGGCCTGGTTCGCATCGGCGCGGGCCTTCTCGCTGCCGGTGCCCATGACCACGGCGATCAGACGCTGATCGCCGCGCTTGGCCGAAGTTGCCAGACAGAAGCCGGCTTCCTTGGTGTGGCCGGTCTTGATGCCGTCGACCGAGGCATCGCGCCAAAGCAGCGAATTGCGGTTGTGCTGCTTGACCCCGTTCCACTCGAATTCCTTGATCGCGTAAATCTTGTATTCCTCGGGGAAATCGCGGATCAGGGCGCGCGACAGCGTCGCGATATCGCGCGCCGTGGTGTATTCCTCGGGCGCGGGCAGGCCGGACGGATTGACGTAATGCGTACCGGTCATGCCGAGCTGTTGCGCGTGCTGATTCATCAGCGCGGCGAACGTCTGCTCGGAGCCGGCGGTGTGCTCGGCCAGCGCGATCGCCGCATCGTTGCCCGACTGGATGATCATGCCGTAGAGCAGATCCTTCAGCGCCACCTTGGAATTGAGCGCGAGAAAACTGGTCGAGCCGTCGGTGCTCGCACCGCCGCCGCGCCAGGCGTTTTCGCTGATATAGACCTCGTCGTCCATCTTGATCTTGCCCGCGGCGAGTTGCGCGCCGACGACATACGACGTCATCACCTTGGTGATCGAGGCCGGCTCGACGCGCGTATCCGCCCCGCTCTCGGCGAGAACCTGGCCGCTGGCGTAGTCCATCAGCACCCAGCTTTTCGCGTCCAGGGTCGGCGCGGGCGGCACCGGCACATTCAGCGCGCCCGGCTGCGGCAGCGGCGCGGGCGCGGGCTGCACGTCGGTCGGAGCCGGCGTTTCCTCGGGTTTGGTCTCCTGCGCTTTCTGCGGCTGCGCGGCGGCCGGCGTCTTGTGTTTGGTACGCCCCTCAACTGTTGCCGAGGCGATCAGCAACGTCGCAGTACAAATACACAATGTGACTTTCTGTAAAAATTGCAAACGCTTCATTCTATCGATATTCCATGTTTGAAACAGCAGGCTGTGCCCGTGTGTACCTGGTGTACGGCGCCGGGCCGGAAGGTAAAAGCGAAGTTTACACGTCAAAGCATGAACGCTTCGAGCATCAAAATCATCGAGCGCCTAGTCATCTACCGCGGCCCGGGGCTCGCCCAAGCCCAGCGCGCGCACTTTCGGGGTCAGGCTGTCGACCTCGTCGGCGTCCTTGAGCGGCCCCAGACGCACGCGCTGGACGTTCTTGCCGTTGACCACGCCATCCACGATCCGCACCTCGCCCAGGCGCAAATTGCGCAGCATCGCCGCCGCGCGTTCGGCATTGGCATGATCCGAATACGCGCCGACTTGCAGATATAGCGCGGGTTTGGGCGCTTTTTGTGGCGCATATGCGGACGCAACGCGGGCATCGCTGCGCGGCGCCGGACCGGCGGCGTTCTGTGCCGGCACAGGCTGTGCGGCCGCGCGCAAGAGCGGACGGCCGCTGTCGGGATGCGCCGGATCGATCGCACGCACCTCGACCAGACCCGTGCCCTTCTGCCAGATGCCCAGCTTGATCGCCGCGACATAGGACAGGTCGATGATGCGGTTCTCGGCAAACGGGCCGCGATCGTTCACGCGCACGATCACGCTCGTGCCGTTTTCCAGGTTGGTCACGCGCGCATAGCTGGGCAATGGCAGGGTCTTGTGCGCAGCCGTGTAGGCGTACATGTCGTACTTCTCGAAGTTCGACGTCGTGTAGCCGTGGAACTTGTTGCCGTACCACGAGGCGATGCCGCGCTCGACGTAGCCCGAGGCGCTCGGCAGCACCCGATAGGTTTGACCGAGCACGGTGTAGGTAGACTTGTTGCCGTACGCCGATAGCGCTTCCACCTTCGGTATCGGCTCCGGAATCTTGCTGATATCCGGCAACGGACCGCCCGGACCGGAATCCTCGTCCTGCGCATAGCGTTGATCGTGCGGCGCGCCGCTGGACGCCGAGGGTCGCGTCTGCACGGCGGCGCTCGGGCGCGTCGCCGCGCGGTGTGCACAGCCGGTGAGCAGCAATGTCAGAACGCAGGCGCCTGTCCAAGACGTCACGATCCAGCCCGCGCCTTGCCCCCTGCTCATTGCGCGACCGGCTCTCCCACTTCGCGGGCGATTTCCTGACTCAGCTGAAACGCCGCGAGGCTATACAGCGGACTGCGGTTGTAGCGTGAGATCACGAAGAAATTCTGGAACGTGATCCAGACTTCGGGGCCGTCCTCGCCCTCGAGCTTGACGATGGTGGCCAGCGTTTGCGGATCGATCTTCGCCGATGTCGTGTAGCCCCACTCCGCCAGTTGCTTCAGCGTGTATGCCGGTTTGAGATTTTCCGCGCTGACCGCGTGCGCATCCGCGCCGACGCTCGCGCGCACCGCGACCGGCCCGCCGCTCTGCCAGCCGTTGCCGACGAAATAGTTCGCGACGCTGCCGACGATATCCGGCAACGAATTCCACAGGTCGATCTTGCCGTCGCCATCCTCGTCGCGTCCGAATTTCGCGATGCTCGACGGCATGAACTGCCCCCAGCCCATCGCGCCCGCATACGATCCCATCAGGTTTTCGAGCGCATAGGGAAAGTTCCCGCCACGCAGCAGGAACAACTGGCGCAATTCGCTGCGGAAAAAATCCTGCCGCGGCGGGTAGTAGAACGCGAGCGTGGTCAACGCATCGAGCACGCGATAACGCCCGGGTGTTCGGCCGTACGCGGTCTCGACGCCGATGATCGCAACGACGAGGGTCGCCGACACACCGGTTTCCTTCTCCACGCGTTTGAGCAGGGCCTCATTCGTCTGATAGAACGCGACGCCATCGTCGATGCGGCGCTGGGTCAAAAAGATCGGCCGGTATTCGCGCCAGGTTTTCGATTCGGCCGGCCGCGAAATCGCGTCGATCACGCTCTGCTGATAGTGCGCGCGGCCCAAGACCGCGAGCACGTCGGCGGCGGACAGGTCGGTATCGCGTTCGAGATCGGCAGCGAATTTTTTTTCGGCGGCGGCCACCTGCGCCGCATCCGGCGGATCGTAGGCATGCGCGGCACCTGCCGCAAGCATGACGATCAGGCTGGCGAGCAGGGCAAGAAAACGAAGGGTCATCGACGGGGCGGGCGGCTGGTTTGAGACGGTGGCGCAAGGGTAACACGCGGGGTCAATCGAGCAGAAAGCGTTCCAGACAAGACGCAACTTGCTTGAGTGAGGGCCACAAAGGGGTGGGAAATGCGTCGGACTGGCGTAGTTCCGTTCAATGCGGTCGGCGTTAGTGACTCTCCTCACGCTGTTGTTTGTCCAATGCGATGGCTCAAGTAGCCGCTATCTGCGTAAGAAATTTCCTACAAACGATTACCGCTTTTTCCGACATCTTTCTTGCTTTGCGCGTGGGACATTACGCGTGGGATGTTCTCTTGAAATATAGGTCATATTTCAATCGATTCATCAAGGTTCATCGGATCAAGCCGCGCAATCTGGACCTTGATCAATCTGTAGTTGGCAAATGTGAGCAGTCAAGGAGACCGACATGAACAAGCTGCGCTTGCTGGCCATATTCGTTCTGTTCTTCGGCATAACGCACGCCGCGTACAGCAACGATATCTGGAGTTATTGCACCTATAACTTCCAGAACATAAACGCCTGTTTCGATTCACTTGATGCCGCGGAAGCCTACATGCAGCAAGAGAATCCATCTTCTCCCTCGGGACGTGCGTTTCTCGAACTCACTAGCGGGCCGACATTCAGCGGTTCAGTGACCAATCCTACCGGCATCGTTTACAGCTACAGCGTCAAACCGCGCGGTCCGATGGCCTACCTGGAAGACTACATTCGAGCGATTACATTGGGGTGGGGTGGCTATCCTCCTCAAGGCAGTATTTGTGGCTGCCCCAACCCGGACGGCACGGGTACGGCGAGTTGTCTGCCGTACGGCACCACTACTACGTGCCAAGATATCCCTGCTGTCTGTAATTCCTGCAAAGTTCAAAATGGCGACACGAGCGTTATCCAGTCGGCAATCCGGGCGTACGTAGGGAATGCATGTGGCCTTTCCATAGGGGTGAGATATCCGTGGCCCTCGCCTGCCGACTCCTCCGGAGGGTTCTCAATCAACGGAATGAACTTCCAGGGGCTTTATTACGGCAACGGCTGGCAGGGAACAGGCGACGTTCGTGAACCGTTCAACTACGAGTTGCTTGTCAGCTACGGTAGTCTTTCTAACGGGCAGTGCAGTAATGTCGTTCCCCGGATCACGTACGGCGTAGATCGGTGGCAGCACATCCAGTGCGATGCCGGACTGTCTGAAGTCTCGGCGACGCTCAATCCGCAAAACTACTATTCGCCCAGCCAGGTAACTCCCATCAATCAACTATGCCGTTCCAATGCGACCGATACGATAGTCGCCAGCCTGGTTCCCTCCAACCAGTGTTCTTACGGCAATCCGTGCGTCCCCGGCAACGGATCGAAGGTGGATGATGAGGTGGACTATTCGTTTGGATCGTTCACGCTGGGACGGCATTACAACTCGTTGCGTCTCGCTCTCACCAATAGCTATCTTGGCCCGAGCTGGCAAAGCGACTTTGACAGTCGACTGATAATCCCGAATTCGACGAGTTCAACCTACGTGCTACTGCTGGACTCGCATGGAAATATCGAGCGATTTGATCAACAGGGCGCGACAACAACCTACCGCTCGGTCAACGTGCCCGGCTGGATATTGAGCTCGGTGACTGTTTCCTCGACAACGACTTGGCACCTACTGACATCATCTGCGGAACTTTGGACGTTCAACAACTCCGGAGTCCTTTTAACCACCCAGTCGATCAATCGACCCGAGACGCTGCACACTTTCGTTTATGGTCCAGTCTACTCAGCGAGCGGCAGCTTGGTGGTTCCGGCCGGAGCCCCTCAGACCGTCACGGACGCCACGGGACGCTCGCTCCAATTTACTTATGACCTGATCAACAGCGGCAGCGCTTGTAGCGGTTGCTCGGGCATGCGCTTGACCTCGGTGCTGCTCCCGGACGGAAATAGTCTGAATTACACCTACGATATATTGGGGAACCTTCAGGTAGTGATCTTCCCCGACGGCAACAGTCGGCAGTATTTTTACAACGAGCCGGCCAATATTTGTCCTGGCGGGTCCTCCGGCGCATGCTCTGGCGGTGCGCCGCCTTCCGCCGGGTTTCCGCATTTACTTACCGGAATCTCGGATGTATCGATCGCGTCGGGCAGCCCGGTTGCGACGCGCTTTTCGACGTATCAGTACGACTACCGAGGCCGCGTTATTTCCAGCAGCCAAGCCGGCGGCGCGAATCAACTCACACTGAGTTATCCGAGCCCAACCCAAACGTTGCTCAACTTCGCATTTGGAAATCCTTCGGTTGCCGGTATGCAAAAGACCGTCAATCTAACGAGCATAGGTGGAATTTTCCGGAAAGAGACGGTAAATGCGGACAAGGATCCGATTACCGGAAACTCCAATCCCACACAATATGCTTACGATACCTTGGGTCGGGTAATGTCCAAGACGGATTCGTTGAATGTCGTGCACAGCTATGAGTACAGCAATACTCTCAACCTCACGGCAACCACCGACGCAGTAGGCACATTGGTGCAACGCCGTGTCGAAACCGATTGGAACGACAGCTTCAACGTCCCCACCGAGCGTCGTATCAAGAACGGCGGCGGCGTGGTCGAAACGAAGACCGACTGGGCCTACAACGCGCGCGGTCAAGTGCTGTCCCGCTGTGAGGTCGATCCCGCCGTCAGTGGTGCATCGAGCTACGCCTGTGGCTCGTCGATGAATGCACTCGTTGGTGTGCGTCAATGGGCCTATACCTATTGCGAGCAGGCGGGGGTAACGGCCGGCACCTGTCCCCTCGTTGGGCTTCTGCTTTCGGTGGATGGCCCGCGCACGGATGTCTCGGACGTCACAACCTACACTTACTACCAGGCAACAGATGTTTCCGGCTGCGCCACTTTTGGCGGCAGTTGCCATTACCTCGGCGACCTCTACAAAGTAACCAATGCACTAGGGCAGGTGACGACGTACGTGAGCTACGACCAGAACGGCCGCGTCACGCGGATCCTGGACGCAAATGGCACTTATACCGACATGACCTATCACTCCCGCGGCTGGCTGCTCACGCGCAGCACGCGCGCAAATCCGGATGGCAGTGCTTCGAGCAGCGATGCGACGACGACGTTCGCTTATGACAATGTCGGTAACGTCACCCAGATCACGCAACCTGATGGTGCTTACTTCCTCTACACGTACGACGCGGCGCACCGGCTGACCGACATCAGCGACAACGTCGGCAACAGGATTCACTACACGCTCGACGCTGCGGGCAATCGCACCAGCGAAAGTACCTACGATCCGAACAACACCCTCAAGCGCGCGCTATCGCGGCAGTACGATCAGCTCAATCATCTGACGAAGACGCTCAATGCGAGCAGCGCGGCTGTACAAACCTATCAAAACCCCGCCGATGCACCACCGAGCGGCATCACGTATACGGACGGGTACGACGGCAACGGCAACGCGATCTACTCGGTCGATGGCCTGAGCACGGGTACCGAGCAGCAATACGATCCGCTCAATCGCCTGATCAAGACCTTGCAGGACCACACCGGCAAGACAACGGCGACGAAGGACACCACCACGCAATACGCCTATGACGCGCGCGACAACTTGCGCAGCGTGAGCGATCCGAATGGTCTTGTTACGAATTACACGTACGATGGGCTGAACAACCTGACCGCGTTGCAAAGTCCGGATACGGGCAACGCGAGCTACGTCTACGATGCCGTCGGCAACCGCATCACACAGACCGATGCACGCGGCATCGTCACTGCGTACGCCTACGATGCGTTGAACCGTTTGACCGCTATCGGCTATCCGACCGGCAGCCTCAACGTCAGCTACGCCTACGATCAAGCCAACAGCGTCACCGGTTGCGCAAGCTCCTACCCACTGGGCCGCCTCACAAAGATCACTGACAACTCCGGCAGCGCGGTTTACTGCTACGACCGGCGCGTCAATGTGTTGCAAAAAAAGCAAACCGCCGGCAGCGTGATCTCGACCGCGAGCTATACCTATACGCTGGCCGATCACATCAGTACGATCACCTATCCGAGCGGCGCCATCGTCACTTATGCACGCAATGCCCTGGGACAAATCACCAACATCAGCTACAAGGCGAACGCTACGGCCAACGCACAGGTTCTCGTCGGCACAACGACCTACCTGCCGTTCGGTCCGCTCAATCAACTGACCTTCGGCAACGGGCGTACGCAGACCAAGACCTACGACAGCGACTACGCCATCGACAAAGTGCTCAGTTCCGGTGCGAGCGGCCTGATCCTCGACACGAGCGAGGATGTGTTGGGCAACCTGATCAATGCGAGCAGCACCGTCGGCGCCAGCCCGCCGACGCAGACGTATCAATACGATCCGCTGTACCGTCTGACCACGATCCAGAACGGCAAGACCATGAGCGAAAGCTTCACCTACAACCAGACCGGGGATCGGCTGACCGACACGAGCGGCCGCAGCACCGCGACGTATTCTTATCCGAATCCGCTCACCAGCCACCATCTGCAAAGCGTTGCCGGCAACGCACGCAGCTACGATGCGAACGGCAATCTGCAGAACACCGCTGCCGGTACGCTGACTTACGATGCGCGCAATCGCCTGGTCGGACTCAATACCAGTGCCACGAAAAAGAAAACGCCGCAAGCCACCTACAACTACAACGGCAAGGGCGAGCGCGTGATCAAGGCCGTAGGGACGGCCGGAAATACACTCACTCCGACCACGTTCGTATACAGCGAAGGCGGCCAACTGCTGGGCGAATACGCGGCGGCGGGCAACAAGGAATACATTTATCTCGACAGCGTGCCGGTGGGAATAGTCACCATCAGCGGCAGCGCGACGCAGCTGTACTACCTCGAAACCGATCAACTGGGCACGCCACGCGAAGCAATCAAACCCGGCGCGACGCCAGCCAGCGACACTCTGGTGTGGAGGTGGGACTACTTTGGCAGTGCGTTCGGAAACAGCACGGCGAATCCGCAGACCCTGACCGTCAACCTACGCTTCTCCGGTCAATACTACGATGCGGAAACTGGGCTCAACTACAACTATTATCGTGACTATGAACCGGTAACTGGACGGTATGTAGAGAGCGATCCGATTGGCCAGTTTGGTGGAGTAAACATGTATGCATTTACCGGAAATGCACCGCTCACAGGTATTGATCCATATGGTCTAATTAAAATATACGGCAATTGGTGTGGACCAGACTGGACAGGCGGCTACACTAAGCCTTGGAACGACTTAGCTCAATATGAAGAGGAGCACGTTAAGCCGCCCATCGATCAGCTTGATGGAGCGTGCAAAAATCATGATTTATGTTACGGAAAATGTGGCGTTGATTTTCCTTGTGATCCAATTAGCAGATCACAATGCTTTAGGCGCTGTGACCATATTCTCACTGATGCCGCCTATCACGTTGGCGGTTTTTGGGGACTTACCGTGGGTGCTGCAATAGACCGTCCGGGTAGTCGAGATCCTGGGGCTAATGCGCTTGGTTGCTGTGACACAAAGACTAGGAAATGACGATGCACAATACAGCCATGCGGATAGGGTTAGCGTTCGCGGCGATGCACTTTTTTCTGTTTCTTGCCACCGTGGTATATGTGCACATGTCGTCAGACCCTCAAGCCCCATTAATTTGGGTGATTTGGGCTATTGCTGATTTGCCGATTAGCTTGCTATATATTATCTTGGCTAGGCCATATTCTTTCTTAATTGAAAGCCTGCCGAATCAGTTCGCAACAATTGAAGAAATATTTTATCTCCCACACGTAATTCACGGACTTCTGGGAACGATCTGGTGGTATTGGCTGCCACAGATTTTAAGGAAGCTACGGCCCAGTAAAGGATAGCGAACCCGGTGCGGGCGCAAATGGTCGAGCGCGCTGGCGATTATCGCTGGAGTAGCTATACAGCCCATGCCCAAGGGCGTGCGGACGCGGCGATTCGCGACCATCGCGAATATCTTGCGCTGGGCACGACATCGATTACTGTGATAAACGGCTACAGAAAAAAATCTGCAAGTTATAAACCATGCTGGTGATTGTTCTGGCACTCGTTTTCCCATTTGCATATAGAGAGCTTTTATGTAGGCTTGGAGATACGGGATACGGCATTGTTTTTCAGCTTTCTGTGGCCACAACGCACCAGCAGGAAGTATTGGATACCACGTCGCCCTAGCTTATTTTCTGCATTCCTTTTCGCAATCTTTTTGAAATGGCACAAATAGCCGGCCGGTGAAAGCTTTTGCTCTTCAAAGATCAAGAGCTGGATTCCGGCTTTCGCCGGAATGACGGGCTAGGGACGACGAGCAAGCACCATCCCCTCCCAACGTTGCTAAGCTCAGCCATCCAGGCCTCGCTAAGCAACCCCGCCCTTCGCATCCTGCTCCGGGCGTTCAGCGGCGCGCGAGCCATGGCTCGCAAGCGCGCCGCTTCACCCCTTGAAGGGGAGGGCTACGCACCGCACGCGGGAATGACGAGCGAAAGCCCCCGTCAGGTCAACAAGCGCAGCTTGTCCTTGTAGCTGCGCGACAGTTTCAACTCCTGCCCTGAATCCAGAACGAGAAAATATTCGCCGTTGTGATGCGGGCGCATTTCCTTGACGCGGGCGACGTTGACGATGGTGGAGCGGTGCACGCGGGCGAAGCGGCGCGGGTCGAGGCGCTGTTCAAGGTCGTGCATCGTGCCGCGCAGCACGTGCGTGTCGTTGCGCGTGTGGATGCACATGTAGTCGCCGGCGGCATCGATCCAGGCGATCTGGTCCACGTCGATGCGCAGGACGCGCTGGCCATCCTTGATCGTAAGCTTGGCGTGCGCGGGCGTCGCGGCGTCGGCCGCCAGCGCTTCGTCGAGTTTCAATTCGGCGGCGTTGGGCAGGGTGGCGATCAATTTGAGCAGGCGCTCGTAGTGATCCTCGGCCTTGCGTCCGGCGAGGCGAGAGCGAGCTCGATCGATCGACTCGTCGAGCCGCGTATCGTCGACCGGCTTGAGCAGATAATCGAGCGCACTCGCGGCGAATGCGGCCAGTGCATATTGATCGTAGGCGGTCACGAACACGGTCAGCGGAATCTGCGTCGCGGGCAGCGCGCGCAGCAGGGCGAAGCCATCGACGCCGGGCATCTGCACGTCGAGGAACATGAGGTCGGGACGCAACGAGGAAATGGCGTGAAACGCCTCGCGTCCGTTCGCCGCCTCGGCGACGACTTCGATATCCGCATGCCGCGCCAGACGCAGCTGCAACCCGCGCCGGGCCAGCGGCTCGTCGTCGACGATCAGGGTGCGGATCGCCACCTCAATTTCCCTTGGCAATCTCGAACGGCAGACGGATATGCACATCGGCGCCGTGCGGCAGACGATTGTCGATGCTGAATTGTCCGCGTTCGCCGTACAGCACACGCAGACGTTCGCGCGTGTTGACGAGGCCGACGCCGCGATGATCGGGGCGCGCGCTGTCGGCTTCGCTGCAACCGGGTCCGTCGTCGCGCAGATGGATATCCAGTGTGTCGCCGTCGCGTCGCGCCTCCACTTCGATGCGGCCGCCTTCTTCGCGTTTGGCCAGCGCATGCTTGACCGCGTTTTCGATCAGCGGTTGCAGGATCAGGCTCGGCACCAATGCATCGCGCGCTGCCGCATCGATGTCCATCTGCACTTGCAGGCGTTCGCCGAAACGCAGCTGCTCGATGCCGAGATAAAGATTGAGCGCATCGATTTCCTGCGCCAGGGTCACGCGCTGCACCGGATCGGAATCCAGCGAATAACGCAGGAACGCCGAGAGACTACCGACCATGCGATTGGCGGTGTCCGCCCGGCCGTCGAGCACCAGGGTGGAGATCGCGTTCAAGGTGTTGAACAGAAAATGTGGATTGAGCTGATAGCGCAGCATTTTCAATTGCGCTTCGTGCGCCATCGCCTGCGCCTTGAGCGCGGCTTCCTTCTGCTGCTGCAACTGGCGCGCGAGCTTGATGCCGAAGTACAGCCCGCTCCACGACAGCAGGACATACAAGCGTGACGCGAAATACCAGATGTAGCCGAGCGCGCTGTGCGGGCGGCAGTCGTCGCAGAAGGTGAACAGGACTTCGGTGTACAGCTTGGTGTCGACCAGTTCGGCGACGACCAGCATCGCCGCCGAGCCGAGCGCCATCTTCAACGCGGGCAGATGCCACAGGCGCCGATAGCCCAGGCGCAGCAAGCTGGTGACGACCAGACCGATCAGGGTGGTGCTGAGCGAATAGTAGACGTAGTGCCAGGGCTTGCCATCGCCGAGCATCGCGCTGAAATTCAGCGCGAAGTAGCCGATCCAGCCGCCGATCTGCAGCGACCAGAACAGATGCGGCGGTTGCGCCAGCCAGGGTTTCGTTCGCGTCGTCGTGTTCATGCGCTCAGACACTGTTTCGCGCTCCGCGCTAGGTGAACCAGCCCGCGATCACGATCAGCGCAATCACCATCAGCCAGACGATCAGCACGCGGCGGATCAGGGTCATCGCATCGTCGAGCGCAACCAGCGGGCTGGCCAGATCGACCGCGTGACCGTCGCCCGCCGCCACATCCGCATCGACGCTGGCGCGCGCGATCGCGTTGAGAAAACCCAGATCGAGACAGAAATAACCCTTGCCGTGCGCGGCGTGGTAGTCGCGCCAGGTCTTGAATACCGCATCGAAATCCGACGCCAGCGCGAGCGCCAGCGCGACCAGATGCGCCGGCACCCAGTCGAGTGCGCGCGCGAATTTTTCCGCAAGCGCCTGCTGCGGCGCAGGCAATGCATGCGCATAGTCGGGCGTGAAGGCGAGCAATTGGGTCAGTCGATACAGCACCGCGCCGACCGGCCCGAGCAGGACGAACCAGAGGATCACGCCGAACACGCGACGCAGCGCGGAATCGAACGTCGCCTCGACCAGGGCTTCGGCGGCAAACGGCAGCGGCGTGTCGGATTCCTCGGGACGCAAGGCCTGTGCGGCGGCCGTGCGCCGATCGCTGTCGGGAGCCTTGTCGACCGCTTCGACGTCGCGCTCCAGATCGCGCGGCCCGAGGCAATAGAACAGCACGACCAGCGCAAACGCGAGACTGGCGAGACCGAGCAAGGTGCCGCGCAACGCGAACTGCACGATCAGGCACAGCAGCACCGGCACGCCGATGGTCAGCACGAGACCGAACGCGGCGCTCGATTGCTGCGCGCCGTGCTCCAGCCACTGGCGAAACCAGGCGAAGTTGCGCAGACGCGGCGCATCGGGCAGAGAGTGGGTGAGCACCAGCACGAGCAGGACGGCGATAAACACGATGGCCATAGACGAATCCGGTAGCAACGTGGCGAAAACGCCGGCTAGTGTAGCAGCGGCGCTCAGCGCCGCGCGGCAAGCAATGGATCGCTGCGGGTGACCAGCGCCGTGAGATCGAGGCCGTGGCCGGCCATCCATTGCTCGATCAGCCGAAACGAGATCGACAGCGGCGGCGACAGCAGCAGCTCGCCCGAGTCCAGGCCGGCGACGATATCGCCCGGCGTGAACCAGCGTGCATCCTCAAGCTCGTTGCCAATGCGGATCGTCGCGTCTTCGGCGTACGCGGTGAAGCCGAGCATGATCGAGGCCGGAAACGGCCACGGCTGCGAGGAGTGATAGTCGCAGTCGGTCACGCGTACGCCGGATTCCTCGAACACCTCGCGGCGCACCGTGTCCTCAAGCGTTTCGCCGGGCTCGACGAAACCGGCAAGCGTGGAATAGCGCCGCGCCGGCCAGCCTGCCTGGCGGCCGAGCAGGCAGGCATCGCCACGCGTGACGATGACGATGATCGCAGGATCGGTGCGCGGAAAGTGCTCGATGTTGCATTGTGGATTTGTACACCTGGCCCGATGCCCGGCCGAAATGAGCGTGAGCGGCGACGCGCAAACATTGCAGTAGCGCGTGCGCGCCTGCCAGTTCGCCAGCGCGCGCGCATACGCGAACAGGCCGGCGTCGAATGCCGGCAGGGTAAGCCCCGCAGCGCGCAGGTCGAGAAACTTGCCCATGGTTTCGGCGGCGATGCGCTCGGCGCTCGCGTCGTCGGCGCGCAGCAAAAACCAGTCGTCATCACCGCTGCCGAGATAGGTCGGAACCGCAACGTCGGACACCGACGCGCGCTGCGCCTGGTCCAATGGCTGCAGCGTATCGGCAGATGCGTTGACCAATGTGCGTCCGTCGCTACGGAGGAGAAGAAACCGCGCATTCGGCGCCTCCAGCCGCACCTGCACGAACGCTGCGTCGTCGCGCAGCTCGCTGTTGCGTTCCAGAATCAACGAGGAAAAGGTGTTGTTGCGGCTGCGCGCAGAGGAACTCATGCGCGTATTGTCGCAGAGCAGCTATGTCCGCGGAATGCTCTTAGCCTCCCTTTTCCACGGAACGTCCTTCCCTCATCCGGCGCCCCGCGCCACCTTCTCCCGACGGGAGAAGGTGGAACGAGTCAGACGCTGAACGACGAACCGCAACCGCAGGTCGTCTTCGCATTAGGATTGCGGATCACGAACTGCGCGCCGTTGAGGCTCTCCGAATAATCGATTTCCGCGCCCATGAGGTATTGCAGACTCAGCGGATCGACGACCAGGGTGACGCCGTCTTTCTCCAGCGCGAGATCGTCCTCGGCGCGCTGCTCATCGAAGGTGAAGCCGTACTGGAAACCCGAGCAGCCGCCGCCGGAAATGTAGACGCGCAGCTTGAGGCCGGGATTGTTTTCCTCGGTGATCAATTCGCGCACCTTGTGCGCAGCCGCATCAGTGAAGATCAGCGGCTGTTCCAGCGCGGTCTGATAGTTCGGGGTTTCATTCATGCCGGCGACATCCATCGTTACAAGATCGGGCCCTGCGGCGCGAATTCAAGGTTTGACCGTCGCGCCCGGCAGCGCGAAATCTTCGGCCTCGGCTTTCGTCTCCTGCGGCCCCGCCAACTGCCTCGGCGGCTCGGCGCGGTGCACGATCTTGCCGTTGATCTGCGCGCCGGCCGACATTTCCATCACCTTGTAGTAGACGTTGCCCTCGACGCGCGCGCCGCTGGCCAGCTCCAGGCGTTCGCTCGCGGTAACGTCGCCGCTGACGATGCCGTTGATCACGACATGCGGCGCAACGATTTCGCCGGTGACTTTCGCGTTGTTGGAAAGCGTGAGTACCGCATTCGCGCCCTCGCCGTGCAGCGCGCCTTCGACGCTGCCGTCGACATGCAGCCGGCCGCTGAAGCGCACGTCGCCGCGAACCTGCGTGCCCACGGCGATCAACGACGTGGTATCGGCGGCAGGCGGCGCCGGTTTGCTCTTATTTCCCAGCATCGTTGGCTCCCTCGCTCGTCAGGACGCTGGTCCAGACGAAATCGCGTTCGGATTTTCCCAGTTCTGCGCCGCCGTCGAGATCGACGTGGACGGCATTCGGCGTGAATGCTTCCGGCAGCAGCAGCGTACCTTTTATTTGCTGAAAATACTTGAATGAAAATGGCAGACCATTCGCGTCCTGGTCATGTGCAAGCTCCCGCCAATCCACCGACGCGAGTTGATTGGCGCGCAGTCCGTTGACCACGATCCTGACGCGACCGTTTGCCACTTTCCCCTGTTTGAGGTTCTGCGTCAGGGTCAGGGTGAAATTGTACATGCGCGCCGTCGCCGCGGGTTGCAGATGCAGGCCCTGCACATTCAGTCCCTCGCGCTGGGCGCCGGTGCCGGTCAGTCGGCTGTAGAACGCCAGGTCCGCACGCAAGCTGGCGACCTCGTCCTGGTGCTCGCGGATCTCGCGCTGCAGACTGGCCGTCGCCGCGCGTGACACCTGATCCGCGCGCTCGAGGATCGCCACGCGCTGTTGCAGAGCGCTGTTTTGATCGAGCGCGGCCTTCAGCTCGGCGGCGCCGCCGACCGGCGTGCGCTGGCCCCACACCCAGACCGCCGCAGCGACCGCGATCAGCGACGCCAGCCACCAAACCGCGAGCGTCGCCCAATCGCGCCAGCGGAAGCGCGGTTCCTGCGGATGGACGACGAGGGCGGGAGGACTGGGGACGTGCGCCATGCCTGAATGCTGAGCCGGTGTGCGGACAGCGCTTATAGCCCCGCCTCGCGCGGAGCGTCAAGCACGCGCTCAGGTGCGACCGCTATACTGCCCCGCGCCTTCCCGTTCGCATGAGCCGTCCGCAATGCTCTGGATCAAAGCCCTGCATATCGTCTTCGTGGTGACCTGGTTTGCCGGCCTGTTTTACCTGCCGCGCCTGTTCATCTATCAGGCCGCTTCCGCCAGCGCCGAGGTGCGCGAGCAACTGAAAATCATGCAACGGCGCCTGCTCGTGATCACCCATATCGGCGGCGCGCTGACCGTGCTGTTCGGCATCTGGACCCTGGCGCTCGAACCGATATACCTGCAACAAGGCTGGCTGCACGCGAAGCTCGCGCTGGTCGTCGGCCTGATCGCGTATCACATCTATCTGGTGCGCATGAAGAATCTGTTCGCGCAGGACCGCTGCCCGTACTCGGCGCGCTGGCTACGTCTCTTCAACGAAGTGCCGGCGTTGTTCCTGATTGCGATCGTGCTGCTGGCGGTGGTGAAACCGTTCTGACTCGAACGGCAGCGTCTTGAGCTCGACTAACTGCCAAGTTTCTGCTGCAGGTAACCCGCCTCGCCCAGCTGCTTGATCAGACCGAGTTGGGTTTCCAGCCAGTCGATGTGTTCTTCCTCGGACTTGAGGATGTCGTCGAACAACTGGCGGCTGACGTAATCGCCGTTTTTTTCGCAGTGCGCGATCGCCGCTTTCAAATCCGGATGCGCAATTTGTTCGAGCTTCAGATCGCACTTGATCGCTTCATGCGGCGTCTCGCCGATCAGCAGTTTTCCGAGCGCCTGCAGATTCGGCAGACCTTCGAGGAACAGAATGCGCTCAATCAGCCGATCGGCATGTTTCATCTCATCGATCGATTCCTTGTGCTCATGCTCGGCCAGTTCCTTGTAGCCCCAGTTGCGATACATGCGCGAATGCAGGAAATACTGGTTGATCGCCGTCAGCTCGTTGAACAGCACCTTGTTCAGATGGCCAATGACCTTACTATCGCCTTTCATGACTCGCCTCCTGATCATTCACGACTTGCACTCGTACGACTATAACGCGCGAGCGCGCCGCATGAGGAAACGCGAATCGTGAGCATTTGCGCCACGGGCACCGCGGCAGCGGGACGGCCGCTGTATAGGCCGAGACATGGATGATGTGTGGGCCGCGCGAATTCGCGGCCGCAACGTCGTGTCAGGCAGCCTGCGCCAGCAGCGGCAGGCGAAACGGGCGCTGCGCGCGTGCTTCCTGCAACACTTGCGCAGCGAGATCGGCGCAACTACCACACTCGCCCGCGCACCCCGTACGCCGCGTCAGCTCGGCCACGCTGCGCACGCCTTCGGCGGCCGCTTGGCGGATCATCGTGTCGGTTATGGCGTTGCAGATGCAGACGTACATGCGGGCAGACCCAGTGGATTGGGTACTATTTAAATGCAAATGAGAACGATTGTCAACTACCTCACTGCTTCTGCGTGTCGCCGTAAGGGCGTGATCGCAACTAC